>NZ_CAXFDV010000497.1:0-5817 GCF_964001545.1 uncultured Aquincola sp. | reverse complement strand
TGCACCGCTACTTCGACTATGAACGCCGGCTGGCCCGCCGCCTGGCACAAAGCGCGCAGGCCGAGCCCACGCTGCCCACGCCCGAGGTGGCCAAGCGGCTGCAGCAGCTCTTCAAGCCCAATGCCGCGCTGCTGGGCGGTGATGCCGACTGGCAGCAGCTGGCCGCTGCGCTGGCGCTGCGCGGCAAGCTGGCGGTGGTGAGTGGCGGCCCCGGCACCGGCAAGACCACGATGGTGGTCAACCTGCTGGCCACGCTGCTCACGCAGCAGCCCGATGCCCGCATCGCGCTGGCCGCGCCCACCGGCAAGGCCGCCGCCCGCATGACCGATGCACTGCGCCAGCGCGCCGCCCACCTGCCCGCCGAGTTGCGCAACCGGCTGCCTGCTTCGGCCGCCACCATCCACCGGCTGCTGGGCGCCACCCCCGAAGGCTTTGCCCACGATGCGCAGAACCCGCTGCCCATCGATGCGCTGGTGGTGGACGAAGCCTCGATGCTGGACCTGGCGCTGGCCACGCGGCTGCTGGAAGCGGTGCCGTCGCAGGCGCGCATCGTGCTGCTGGGCGACAAGGACCAGCTGGCCGCGGTGGAATCGGGCGCGGTGTTCGCCGAGCTGAGCGCCGACCCCGGTCTGAGCGACGCCGCCCGCGCCGACCTGGCGGCCTTGACCGGCACGCCGCCGCTGATCATCGAGCCGCCCGAAGCCGCCCGCCCCAGCGCGCTGCAGGACAGCGCCGTCTGGTTCACCCGCAATTTCCGCTTTGCGGCCGACAGCGGCATCGGCCGCCTGGCCACCGAGATCAACACCGGCCAGGCCGCCGCGGTGCTGCGCCGGCTGCGCAGCGGCGAAGACGACGAAGTGCAGTGGCTGCACGACGACGGCCCGCTGCTGTCCGAGGCCACGGTGGACGCCGCCGCGGCCGGCTACCAGCCGCTGTGGCTGGCGCTGCAGGCCGCCCCGCACGACGTGGCCGGCGCCACCGCGGCCTACGAGCGCTTTCGCGTGCTGTGCGCGATGCGTGAGGGCGCGCGCGGGCTGCTGCGGCTCAATGAACTGCTGACCCAGCGCGCCCGCGCCGCCGCACCCGGCGAGGCCCTGCCCGGCCCCTGGTACACCGGCCGGCCGGTGATGGTGCTGCGCAACGACCCGCTGCTGCGCCTGTTCAACGGCGACGTGGGCCTGACGCTGCCGGCCGAAGACGGCACGCTGCTGGTGTGGTTCCCCGATGCCGCCGCCCCCGGCGGCTTTCGCCCAGTGGCCCCGGTGCGGCTGCCGCCGCACGAAACGGCGTATGCGATGACGGTGCACAAGAGCCAGGGCTCCGAGTTCGACCAGGTGCTGATGGTGATGCCCGCCCACGCCAGCCGCCTGACCACCCGCGAGCTGCTCTACACCGCCGTCACCCGCGCCCGCCGCCAGGTGCGCATCGCCAGCGCCGAAGAGCCCCTGGCCGCCGCCATCCAGTCGCCTACGCAGCGTGATTCGGGGCTGCTGGCCCGGTTGGGGGAAGTGGTCAAAGCGGGGTGACCCTGGCGATGGGCTCAGCCGTTGCAGATGCCGAACACGGCATCGAAACGTTTCAACGCAGCGGCCAGCAGCTTCGTGTGGCCCGCACCCCAGGGATGTGGGCGACCGTTGCGCTCGCGCCAGTCGAACGACTTGGGCTGATGCGTCAACAGGTAGCCGGTCTCACCCTTGGCCCCCGGCGCAGGGATCGCGAACGGGTTGTCAGCGTGGCGCTGGGCATGGGTCATCGGAAAGCCGACGACCAAACCTGTCCGCTCATTGAACGCCTTGGTGGAGATCACCAGCATCGGATGGTCATCCGGCATCTCGTCGCCGACTGCAGGCGAGTACTGGATGAAGATGATCTCGGCACGCTCAGGCACCCACAGCGCCGATTTACGTGTCGCCATGGGCAAACGCCTCCTTGCCGACCGGCCGATCCGCCATGGCTTCGCCGCCGTGTTTCTTCGGGTCGAAGGCTGCCAGCATCTGGTCCAGCGTGGGCTCCACCTCGGTTTCAATGACGATGCGACCGGGCTCCACCGTGACGCGCACGGGCGATCCATCCGACACACCGGCCGCCTTCGCCATCGGCTTGGTGAGCCGCAACGCCAGGCCGTTGCCCCAGGTGCTGATCTGTGCCGATGAAGTAGCCATGTACAACTCCGTTCGTTGACACCAGTGTATCAACGCGGTCGCTGCGTATCAACAGCCGTATCAACAACAGGACAGGCTGACCCAGTCCTCCACCCTCAAGCCCTGCACGCGCGGGCGTAGTTCTAACAGATGCCCGGCCCGGCGAGGTAGGCCACAGTCACCTTCCGGGCTAGCGCGTCGAGGCGGCGCAGCATGCCGATGCCCTCCGCCACGGATGGCGGGTGGTGCTTGATCAGGTAGATCAGGATCTTGGTGTCCAGCAGGTAGATCACAGCGCCTCGCGTTCCTGGGGCGGCTGCGGGTCGGTGCGATCGGCCTCCAGCGCAGCGACGAAGGCGTCGTCCACCTCGCCGAGCGCGCGCAGCGCGTCCATCAGACCCGCGCCGCGCTCGGTGCCCAGCGGGTGGATGATCAAGTCGCCCGACTCGGTCCGCGAGATGCTGACCCGATCCGTGCTGAGCCACTCTTGCGCTTTCACCACCCTCCCCCCATACCCCGCCACCGCCGCCGCCAGCGCGTTGCGCACCTGCTGCAGCAGCAGGTCGTCGCCCAGCACCCGCACATCGCCGCCGTGGCGCAGTACGTCCATGGCCAGTTCAGTGGGGTCGGTGTAGGGCAGGCTGAGGCGGTAGCTGCCGTCGGGCAGGCGCTCGCCCTGCTGCTGCGGATGCCACTGCTCATGCGCCACCCACTCGGCCGCCTCGGGCGTGAACAGCAGCGTGGCCTGGCGCAGCGCCTTGCCGCCGAAGACGCCGTAGCCCGCGTCCAGCGCGGCTTCCACCTCGGCGATGGACACTTCCTGCGCGGGCGTGTCCAGCAAGCGGGCGTCACGCACCGCGTCCACCGCGAAGCGGCGCAGGCCGCCGCTGGCGTGGCACCAGGCATCGAGGTACCAGGTATTGCGGTGGTACATCAGCCGCTGCGGCGACACCGTGCGCCACGAGGCCTGCTGCCGGCTGCGCACGTAGTAGTTCAGTTCGGCCTGGCGGCGCAGCGAGATGGCGCTGCCCAGCAGCTCGAAATGCCGCGGCGACACCGCCCGCCGCGCCGGGCTGGCGATGCGGATGCGCTTCATCAGTGCCAGCGCATCGGCCTCGCTGGTGCCCAGCATGCGGTGCAGCTTGTCCAGCAGCGGCTGCAGGTGGCGCGCCAGCACGCCGCCTTCGTCCAGGCCCTGGATCAGCTGGTGCATGGTCAGCAGCGCATGGATCTCGCGCTCGCTGAACCACACGCCGGGCAGCTCGTGCGTGGTGGCGCCGCGGGCCGGCGAGTCACCTGCCCCGGCCGGTGACGCGCCGCTGGCAAATCGGTAGCCGTTGTGGAAGCGGTCGTACTCGATGGGCGCGTCCATGCGGCTGCGCAGGTATTCCAGGTCGCGCTTGAGCGTGGCGCGCGAGACGCCCAGCTCGTCCATCAGCTCGTTGAAGCTCACCAGGCCCTGCTCGGGCCGGCGGTTGCGGATCAGCAGTTCGATCTTGTAGAAGCGCTCGGTACGGTCCACGGCGGTAGCAGCGCCCGGTGGCGGGCGGCAAGGAAAAAACACACGCAGCGTATCGCAGGCTCACGCCTTGAGCCTGTGACCACCCAGACTGGTGTTGCCGGGATGTCCTGGCGCCTACCGCAGAGAACCGACCATGGCCCAAGCCGCCCTTGCCTTCGCTCCCGAATTCGGTGCCGAGCCCTCGGCCGCCGGCCATGCGCTGCAGCCCGCCGGCGCGCCCACCACCGCCTTCGAGCGCAGCGGCTGGGACATCGGCCGCGACCACGCCCGCTACGGCCTGACGCCGCCGGCCGACCAGATGCTGTTCGGCCACCCGGTGCGCCAGGGCTGGGACGCCGGCCAGCCTGCTTTCCGCCGCCGCACCCGCCCTGCCACGCCGGCCGTGCGCCAGTGGCTGGCGCTGCGGCTGCAGGCCTGGCTGCGCGGCGCGGCGTTTGAAGACCTGCAGGTCACGCCCAACCTGCTGCGCCAGCTCACCGTGAGCCACTGCCCCGTGACCGGCGAACGGCTGACGCAGCACACCGGCCATGCCAGCGACGGCGTGATCGAACGCCTGAACCCGCAGGCCGCCTATGCCGCCGGCAACCTGGCCATGATCAGCCGCCGCGCCCAGGCCGCCCGCGCCGGCCGCGATGCCCAGGCCGCGCTGCTGACCGCGCGCGAAGCCGAGGCCCTGCCCGCCGATGACACGCTGGAAGGCCTGACCGCCGCGCAGTGGCTGCGGCTGGCGGTGCTGATCAGCTTTGCCACGCCGCTGCCGCATGCCCAGGCCGCCGCGCTGCCGCTGCTGATGCTGCCGCCCAACCGCGTGCGGGTGCTGAACCCGGTGCAGGCGCTGCAGGTGGTGCTGTCGCTGCCCTTTGCCGGCACGGCCGAGCTGCCCCGGCTGGCGCCGATCGCCGCGCTGGTGCCGGCCCGCGCCCGCCCGGCCTTCCATGTGTTCATGACCACGCTGCTGGCCCGCCGCGTGGCCGGCGGCCACCCCTGGGACGCCGCCGCGATGAAGGCCGCGATGCTGGCCGCCTGGACCGACCCGCTGGTGCAACGCCGCTGGCAGCGGCTGTCGCTGGAGCTGACGACGGCCGAAGCCGACGCCGTGATCCACGGCGCTACCCGCGCCGGGCTGGACGGCACGCCGTGGCGAGACACCAGCTTTGCGCAGGCGACCGAGGGCTGGGGGCTGCCGGTGCCGCAGCCCGTCGCCGCGGTGGCCTCTGGGCGTGTGGTGCCTGCCTCGCGGGCGGGGCTGATCGCTGTGGCGGGCGTGGAGCGGCGCGCCAGCGGTGGCAGCCGCGTGCGGGCGGCCGTGGCGCCGGCGATGGTTGCTGGAAAGGGCCTGGGCCGGCGCGCTGCCTGAGTGCTTCACTTCAGTGTCACGACGGCGCGACCGTTGTCTGATGTTCTGCGGGTCGGGGCTGACGGCAATACTGGGGGCCGAGTTCACGAGTCCGACCGAACCATGCTGTCTCTGCACGACCTGGATCACCGCCTCCCGGCTGTGGCGCGCCAGATCCACGCCATTCGGAGAGCTGCCTACAAGCAGGAGGCTGAGCTGCTAGCGGTTGCCCACTTTCCGCCACTTGAACGGGCCCTGGAAGACGTCCTGAACTCTTCCGAGACCTTCGTGGGAGCCTTGCAAGACAACATCCTTGTGGGCGTTCTAAGCACATGCGCCGATGATGAGGGGCGAGGCATCAACATCTCTTCGCTGGTGGTGCACCCGGCACACCAGCGGTGCGGCTTCGGTATTGCGCTGGTCAGGGCTGCGGTGCAGCGGTACGCAGGCACCGAACTCACCGTGCAAACCGCTGCTGCCAATGCGCCGGCCCTCTCGCTCTATACGCGCCTCGGCTTCCGGGAGTATCGGCGCTGGACTGTCGGCCAGGAGGCACTGGAACTCGTCAAGCTCAGCACAGGCCGATTTCAGTAGTGGTACCGCAACTGCGCAATCAGCAACGCATCACCGTCCATCCAATACACCATCCGGTTCTCATCGGTGATGCGCCGGGACCAGAAGCCGGCGAGCGCATGCTTCAGCGGCTCGGGCTTGCCGACACCTGAGAACGGCTCGCGCCTGACTTCCTGAATCAGACGGTTGATGCGCTCCACCATCTTGCGATCCTGCTTCTGCCATTGCAGGTAGTCGTCCCAGGC
>NZ_CAXFDV010000496.1:0-11276 GCF_964001545.1 uncultured Aquincola sp. | reverse complement strand
CTGGCCGTGAGCCGGCCCTGGCGGAACACCGCCTCACCGGTGCGGCCGGCGCGCGCAGGCCGGGTGGTGGTGAACGGCGCCAGCGGCGTTTCCAGCCGCGAGTAGTGGAAGCTGTGGCCGCGCAGCGTGCCTTCGGGCAAGGCCGCTTCATGCAGCCCGATGGCGGCCAGCCGGCTTTGCATCACCGCCTCGCCGGGCAGCAGGCCGGCCATGGGCTGGCGGCGGCCCTGCACGTCGGTCAGGCCTTGCAGCAGGTAGAGCAGGCCACCGCATTCGGCCAGCAGCGGCCGGCCTTCGGCCTGGTGGGCGCGCAAGGCCTGCTGCATCGGCAGGTTGGCGGCCAGCGCGTCCAGGTGCAGCTCGGGGTAGCCGCCGGGCAGCCACACCGCGTCGCAGGGCGGCAGCGCCGCATCGGCCAGCGGCGAGAAGAAGCTGAGCTGCGCCCCCGCCTGCTGCAGCACCTGCAGGTTGGCGGCGTAAATGAAGCAGAAGGCCGCGTCGCGCGCGATGGCGATGCGCACGCCTTGCAGCGCCGCGCCGGCTTGTCTGGACAAGTCGGGCAGCGGCGGCTCGAAGGCCACCTCGGGCGGCAGCAGGCCGGCGCCATCGCCGTGGCGGGCCAGCGCATCGGCAGCGCGCTCGATGCGCTGCGCCAGGTCGGCCAGCTCGGCGGCGGGCACCAGGCCCAGGTGGCGTTCGGGCAGGCTCAAGCCCTCGTCGCGCGGCAGCGCGCCCCACCAGGCCAGGTGCGGCGGCAGGCTGTCGCGCAACATGCGGGCATGGCCTTCACCCGCCACGCGGTTGGCCAGCACGCCGGCCCAGGCCAGGCCGGGGCGGTACTGCGCCAGGCCCAGCGCCAGCGCCCCGAAGGTCTGCGCCATCGCGCTGCCGTCGATCACGGCCAGCACCGGCAGGCCGAAGCGCAGCGCCAGGTCGGCGGTGGAAGGCTCGCCGTCGTGCAGGCCCATCACGCCTTCCACCAGGATCAGGTCGGCCTGGCTGGCGGCCTCATGCAGCAGCGCACGGCAATGGCCCTCGCCGCCCATCCACAGGTCGAGCTGCTGCACCGGCTGGCCGCTGGCCTGGGCCAGCACCATGGGGTCGAGGAAATCGGGCCCGGTCTTGAACACCCGCACGCGGCGGCCGGCCCGGCGGTGCAGGCGCGCCAGGGCGGCAGTGACGCTCGTCTTGCCCTGCCCCGAAGCCGGCGCGGCAATGAGCATCGCAGGACAGCGCGCAATGCGCTCCTGGATGGTAAACATGGTTGATGCACACAACGATCACACCGGCCGCCTGCCTCCCCGCAGGTGTCCGACACGGGTTGCGCCGCGCGCCTTGCAGCGCACGATGCACCCACCCTGTTGGCCGGTCTCCGGGCTGGTGGATGTGTCTCGGGCGCCCTTCCCAGGCTGTTCAGGCCCAGTGGGTGTGTTGCACGAGCAGGCGCGTGTGGCCACGCGCCATCCACTTACCGTTGCGGGGGCAGCTCAGGTTGGCTTCGTTCCGTTGGAACGTCGCTTCCTGATTCCCAGTTTCACTGCACCAGCCGGATGGCCGGTGCGAGCACCAACGGGGCGGACTATAGCGGGGTCAGCGCCAGGCTCAAAGCGTGTGCTCAGATCAGAGCCTTGATGATCTGCCCGACGTCGGTGACGCCGTACTTGTTCAGGCGCGCCGCGCCATAGGCGTCCCACAGGTCCTTGCGTGCGCGGATGTCCGGCAGAGCTCCTGCGCACTTCAGCGGCCCCCAGTCCTGCACCCACGGCGCAGCAACAGGCAGCAGATTCACGTACAGGACGACCTTGCCCGAAAGCCGACCCCAGTTGCGGAATACGTAGCGCAGCTCCGAGACAGTGATGGACACCGACACTTTGGCCGGGCCCAGGGCGGACGCCGACGTTCGCGTGGCCTTGTTGGCCACCTCCGCCATGTCGAGACCGTCGAGGATGAAGTGGACCTTGGCGTGCTGGAACTGCGGATCGGTGGCCACCAGGCCGATGCCGAACTTGCAAGCGCGACGAATGGCCAGGTAGTTGCGGTTCTGGGCCAGAGCCTGCTCCTTCTTGTGCGAGTTCTTGAAGAACTTGTCGCTGCCAAAGTGGTTCGGCTGGTAGCCCTCGGCCTGCAGCTTCTGCTCTTCCTCATTGAACACCGTGGCCGGCGAAAAACGCGATTGCTGGATGCCGGCGGCATAAGCGCGCATGCGGTCGTTCGGCGCGGTAGCCACCTTGGCCTGGAACGCCTTCATCGCTTTCGCTTCCTTCTTGACGCCGCCGATGGACGAGACGCCGTAGTAGTTGTTGTAGCAATCCATCCGGTTGGTCTTGCCTAAGCCCATGGCCGCCTGGATGTTCTGCTTGGCTGCGTCGGCCTCCGCCTGGTCGGCGCTGTTGCAGCGTGCGATCCACGTCTGTTCCCAGTGCGACAGGTAGGCGCTGCAGGCGGGCGAAATCCCGTACGTCACATCACCCCTGGCAGGCTGGAAATCCTCGGTGTAGCTGGGCATGTCTCAGTCTCCGCAAGGCTGATGGGAAACAAGCCGACATCTGCCATCTGATCAGCGCGCACCTGCGGTGTCAACGACCACCCGCCAGAGCAGTGCCCAACTGTCATCTCGACCACCCTCAAGCTGCGCATCGTGCGCTGCTGCCACCATGGGCCAAGGGCCAGCGCATCCTTCTCATCCAGGGCCACCCGGACACGGCGGAGCACTTCTGCCATGCACTGGCCGACGCCTATGCCGCCGGCGCTGCTCAAAGGCTTTCTCGAGCAAGTCGCAAGGTCAGGCTTTGCCATCGGCCCGATGCAGGCCCAGGCCATGCCGCAAAAACTCCTGCCCGGCCGATGGGCGCGTTTGGTGATCACCATGGGCATGCCGGCGCTGGTCTACCGCTGGTACTTCCGCGCCCACAGCCTGAAGGCGCTGGAGCGCAACATCCTCGGCTTCGTCGGCATTTCACCCATCGATGAAACGCTGATCGGCCAGGTCGAAAAGCTGGGCGTCGACCAGCGCGGCAAGCATCCGCTGGCGCTGCGCCGTCTGGGCCAACAGACACGCTGAAGCGGCGGGCGCGCCAAAAGGTCTGCGGCCGACACGACAGGTGAAGAGCGCCGCCCGCGTTAGAGTTGTCGGCCCTTCCACTCGACGGCCGCGGGCCTTCCATCTTGGTCTCCTTCGCTGAAATCAAGCCCGGTGCCGGGCTCGCCGACCAGGTGGCCAGTGCGCTCGAAACCGAGATCCGCGCCGGCCGGCTGGCGGCGGGCGACAAGCTGCCGACCGAGGCGGTGCTGGTGCAGCAGTTCGGCGTCAGCCGCACCGTGGTGCGTGAGGCCATCTCGCGCCTGAAGTCGCGCGGCCTGGTCGATTCGCGGCAGGGCAGCGGCATGTACGTGCGCGCCGCCACCATCGAGCCCTTGAGTTTCGACCCGGTCACGGCCGCGTCCAAGGAGGCGGTGCTGCAGATGATCGAGATGCGCCGCGCGCTCGAATCTGAAGTGGCCCAGCTGGCCGCCGAGCGCCGCACGCCGGCACATGTGCAGCTGCTGCGCGAGCGCATGCAGGCCATCGCCGCTGCCGTGGCCGCGGGCGGCGACGGCGTGGACGAGGACGTGCTGTTCCACCGCGCCATCGGCGAAGCGGCGGGCAATCCGTTCCTGGTGCGCACACTCGACTACCTGTCGCAGCTGCTGCAAGGCGCCACCCGCGTGACGCGGGCCAACGAAGCGCGGCGCGTGGACTTCGCGCACAGCGTGATGAGCGAGCACGAGCGCATCGTGCAGGCCATCGAGCGCGGCGACCCGGCCGCCGCCCGCGACGCCGCCGCCAGCCACATGCGCAATGCCGCCGCCCGCATCGAGCAGGCCGAACCCGGCTTCTGGCAGCAGGACGGCGGCCGCCTGGCCGAAGTGCTGGTCGAACAACTGCCCATGCGCCGGCCCGCCGCCCGCCGACCGGGCGGCTGACTGCGCAGCCCCAGGCTCTCGCGCAGGTGCGGCGGCGCCACGGTGCGGGCCCAGTCATCGATTCGTCATGCTGACCGACCAGCATGCTCGGTTCTCTTGAACTCATCCCGAGCGGAATGCAATGAATACGATGCGGACAAAGCGGTGGCAGCCGATGCGCGGCCTGCGCTGGCATGCGGTGGCGCTGGCGGCGGCCGCTGCCCTGGCGGCGTGCGGCGGCAGCGATGGCGGCGGCGAACCGCTGGACCTGACGATCCTGCACATCAACGACCACCACTCGACGCTGGACAGCAAGACCATCACGCTCAAGACCTTGTCTTCGGGCGGAACCACCGCTGCGGATGTGACGGTCGAAGCCGCGGGCTTTCCGCGGGTGACGGCGGCCATCAGCGAGCTGTCGGCGCAGTCGGCCAACGTGCTCAAGCTCCATGCGGGTGATGCCTTGTCCGGCACGCTGTACTACAACCGCGCCGGCGAGGTGGGCGAGGCCGACGCCGCCATGATGAACACGGTGTGCTTCGATGCCTTCACGCTGGGCAACCACGAGTTCGACAAGGGCGACTCCGTCCTCAAGGGCTTCATCGACCTGCTGCACAAGGGCAGCTGCAAGACCCCGGTGATCAGCGCCAACGTGCAGTTCGGCGCCAACTCCGCGCTCAACGCCAGCCGCGCACCCGGCTACGTCAACCCGTCCACCATCGTGGAGCGGGGCGGACAGAAGATCGGCATCGTCGGCCTGACCATCGCGCAGAAGACCAAAACATCCTCCAGCCCCGACGCGGACACCACCTTCGAGGACGAAGCGACGGCCGCCCAGCGCGAGATCGACAGGTTGCGCAGCCAGGGCATCAACAAGATCGTGCTGATGAGCCACATCGGCTACGAGTACGACCTGCAGGTGGTGCCCAAGCTCAGCGGCGTGGACGTGGTGGTGGGCGCCGACTCGCACACGCTGCTGGGCCCCAGCGGCCTGACGACCACCGGCGTTGGCAGCCCGGGCGGCACCTACCCCACCGAGACCAAGGACAAGGACGGCAACCCGGTGTGCGTGGTGCAGGCCTGGGAATACGCCCAGGTGGTGGGCGAGCTGAAGGTGAGCTTCGATGCCCAGGGCAAAGTGACCCAGTGCAAGGGCACACCGCATGTGCTGATCGGCGACAACTTCAAGATCGCCGGCACCGATGCCACCGAGTCGCAGAAGACCGCCCTCAAGGCCAGTGCAGCGGCCACCGGCTTCCTGCGCATCACCCAGCCTTCGGCCAGCGCAGCGGCGGTGCTCAAGCCGTTCACCGACAAGGTGGCGGTGTTCAACCAGACGCTGTCGGCCGTGGTGCCGCAAGAGCTGTGCTCGCGCCGCGTGCCGGGCGGCACGGGCTCGGTGGACTACAGCCGCTCCAGCGTGGCCTGCAACGCGGAAGGCAGCGTGAGCCTGCGCGGCGGCGACATCCAGCAGCTGGTGGCGCAGGCCTATGTCGACATCGGCAACTCGCTGTACGGCGGCGCGGACATCAGCCTGCAAAGCGGCGGTGGTGTGCGCATCCCGCTGCTGGGCTCGGTCACCGCGGCGCAGATCATCCAGGTGCTGCCGTTCGGCAACAAGCTGTACCGCCTGGAAATCACCGGCGCAGAGGCCAAGAGCATGGTGGAAGACGGCCTGGAGGCCACCTTCGGCACCGGCGGCACCACGGGGCCCTATCCCTACACCGGCGGCCTGCGCTTCGATGTCAATGCCAAGGCCGCCAAGGGCTCGCGCGCCAGCAACCTGGAGGTCCGCAACCCGACCACCGGCGTCTGGACGGCAATCGACCCGGCCAAGACCTACAAGCTGTTCGTGCTCAGCTTCAACGCGCTCGGCGGTGACGGCTATGCCACCCTGGCGGCCGTGCCCGCGGCGCGCCGGCTGGACATCGGTGTGCTGGATGCCGACGTGTTCTTCAGCTACATCGACAAGCAGACTAAGGACGCCACCACCGGGCTGCCCATCCTGAGCCGCCTGCCGGTGGAGATGTACAGCACCAAGAGCTTCGCCAACTAGGCGTCGCCGCACGATCGGTTCCCGCCGCCCCAGGGCGGCGGGCCGGCGCCCGGCCCCGCAACAGCGGCGGCCGGGTTAACCCCTAGCCCATGAAACTCGCTGTAATTTGTATGATGACCATACCAATCAGGCGCAGACGGCTGCGCGCACCCTGAGGAGACTTGCTAGATGTCCACTGCTGCCCTGCTCGGCATTGCCGCCGGCGGAATCGCCCTGTTGTTGCTGCTGATCATCCGGTGGCAGGTGCATGCCTTCGTGGCGATGCTGCTGGTCAGCCTGCTGGTGGCGCTGGCCGCCGGCATGCCCATCGGCGATGTGATCAGCACCATGATTGCCGGCATGGGGGGCACGCTGGGCTCGGTGGCCATCCTGGTGGCGCTGGGCGCGATGCTGGGCCGGATGATCGAGGTCTCGGGCGGCGCCAGCAGCCTGGCCAACCGCTTCACGCAGATCCTGGGCCCCAGCCGCGTGCCGGCCGCGCTCACGGCCGCGGCGCTGGTGCTGGCCATCCCCGTCTTCTTCGACGTGGGCTTCATCATCCTGGTACCCATCATCTACGGCTTCTGCAAGGCCGCGAAGGTGGACCCGGTGAAGTTTGGCCTGCCGGTGGCCGGCATCATGCTGGCGGTGCACGTGGTGGTGCCGCCGCACCCGGGCATCGTGGGAGGTGCTGCGGTACTCAAGGCCGACGTGGGCTGGATCACGCTGCTGGGCCTGGCCATCTGCCTGCCGCTGGCGCCGCTGGCGCAGTACGTCTCGCGCTGGCTCAACCGCAAGCACTACACCATGCTGCCGACCACGGCCGAGCAGTTCAAGAACTTCGCCGGTGAATCGGCGGCCGGCAGCGCCCTGCGCGCGCCCAGCGTGGGCGCGGTGCTCACGCTGATCCTGGTGCCGCTGGCCCTCATCATGGTGGGCACCACCGGGGCCACGCTGCTGCCCAAGGGCGACCCGGTGCGCAACGTGCTGGGCTTCATCGGCGCGCCGATGTTCGCGCTGATGGTGGCCATCGGCCTGGCCTTCTGGCTGATCGCCCGCGGCCAGCAATGGAGCCGCGAACGCACCAACGAAGTGATGGAGTCGGCCCTGCCGCCGGCCGCCACCGTGATCCTGGTGACCGGCGCCGGCGGCGTGTTCGCCAAGGTGCTGACGGCCACCGGCATCGGCACCGCGCTGTCGCAAACGCTGACGGCCACGCACATGCCGCTGATCCTGGCCGGCTTCGTCATCGCGCTGGCGCTGCGGGCGGCGCAAGGCTCGGCCACCGTGGCCATCCTGGCCACCTGCGGACTGCTGGCCGAGGCGGTGACCGCCGGCGGCTACACCGCGATGCAGACGGCGCTGCTGGCCGTGGCCATCGGCTTCGGCGGTCTGGGCCTGTCGCACGTCAACGATTCCGGCTTCTGGATCGTGACCCGCTACCTGGGCCTGAGCGTGGCCGACGGCCTGCGCAGCTGGACGGTGCTGACCACCGTGCTGGGCCTGGCCGGTTTTGCGCTGACCTGGCTGCTGTGGACCTTCGTGGCCTGACCCTCCCCCTTCCACCGAACAAGGACCTGACATGACTCAACCTCAACACGTCGGCGTGATCGGCCTGGGCGCCATGGGCGCCGGCATCGCGCGCACCCTGCGCCACCGCGGCTTCCATGTGCATGTGTGCGACGTCAAGCCCGGCGCCGCCGAGGCCTTTGCCAAAGAAGGCGGCTCGGCCTGGGCCAACCCCGCCGAAGTGGCCGCCGCCGCGCCGGTGGTGGTGAGCGTGGTGGTCAATGCCGCGCAGACCGAGGGCGTGCTGTTCGGCGACCACGGCGCCGCTGCGGCCATGAAGCCCGGCAGCACCTTCATCATGTGCTCCACCGTCGACCCCAACTGGTCGATCGCGCTGGAAGGCAAGCTGGCCGCGCAAGGCGTGCACTACATCGACGGGCCGATTTCCGGCGGCGCCGCCAAGGCCGCCTCGGGCCAGATGACGATGATGACCTCGGCCAAGCCCGAGGCTTATGCCGCTGCCAACCACGTGCTGGATGCGATGGCCGGCAAGGTGTACCGCCTGGGCGATGCGGCCGGCGCGGGCAGCAAGGTCAAGATCATCAACCAGCTGCTGGCCGGCGTGCACATCGCGGTGGCGGCCGAAGCCATGGCCCTGGGCCTGCGTGAAGGCGTGGACGCCGCCGCGCTGTACGAGGTGATCACGAACAGCGCCGGCAACAGCTGGATGTTTGAGAACCGCATGGCCCATGTGATCGCGGGCGACTACACGCCGCTGTCGGCCGTGGACATCTTCGTGAAAGACCTGGGCCTGGTGCTGGACACCGCCCGCGCCAGCAAATTCCCGCTGCCGCTGGCTGCCACCGCGCACCAGATGTTCATGCAGGCTTCCACCGCCGGCTTCGCCCGCGAAGACGACAGCGCCGTGATCAAGATCTTCCCGGGCATCGAGCTGCCCAAGGCGAAGGGAGCCGCGTGATGGCAGGCGGCCGCATCGCGCTCGGCTGCATCGCCGACGACTTCACCGGGGCCACCGACCTGGCCAACAACCTGGTGCGCGCCGGCATGCGCGTGGTGCAGACCATCGGCGTGCCGGCCGAGCCGCTGCAGGCCGAGGCCGATGCGGTGGTGGTGGCACTCAAGAGCCGCACCATTCCTCCGGCCGAGGCGGTGGCGCAATCGCTGGCCGCGCTGCACTGGCTGCAGGCCCAGGGCGCGCAGCAGATCTACTTCAAGTACTGCTCCACCTTCGACAGCACGCCGCAGGGCAACATCGGCCCGGTGACCGACGCGCTGATGCAGGCACTGGGCACCGGCTTCACCATTGCCACGCCGGCTTTCCCGGACAACAAGCGCACGGTGTTCAAGGGCTACCTCTTCGCCGGCGATGTGCTGCTGAACGAAAGCGGCATGCAGAACCACCCGCTCACCCCGATGACCGACGCCAACCTGGTGCGGGTGCTGCAGGCGCAAACCAAACACCGCGTGGGCCTGGTCGACCACACCGTGGTGGCCCAGGGTGCGCACGCCATCCGCGCACGCTTTGAAGCGCTGCAGGCCGAAGGCGTGGGCATCGCCATCGTCGATGCGGTGGCCAATGCCGACCTGGTGACGCTGGGCGCCGCGCTCAAGGGAATGCCGCTGGTCACCGCCGGCTCGGGCGTGGCCATCGGGCTGCCGGCCAACTTCGGCCTGCGTGCAGATTCCACGGCGGCCAGCCTGCCGCCCGCCGCCGGCCTGCAGGCCGTGGTGTCGGGCAGCTGCTCGGTGGCCACCAATGGCCAGGTGGCCGAGTTCATCCGCAGCGGCCGGCCGGCGCTGGCCATCGATCCGCTGCGCATCGCCAGCGGCGCCAACGTGCAGGCCGAGGCACTGGCCTGGGCGCAGGACAAGCTGGCCAGCGGCCCGGTGCTGGTGTACTCGACCGCCGAGCCTTCGGCCGTGCGCGCCATCCAGGGTCAGCTGGGCGTGGAAGAAGCCGGCGCGATGGTGGAACGCACCATCGCCGGCATTGCCCGCGGCCTGGTGCAGCTGGGCGTGCGCCAGCTGGTGGTGGCCGGCGGCGAAACCTCGGGCGCCTGCGTGCAGGCCCTGAACATCGCCCAGATGCGCATCGGCGGCCAGATCGACCCCGGCGTGCCCTGGTGCCATGCCACCAGCGACGCGGCACCCGAGGGCCTGCACATCACGCTCAAGTCGGGCAACTTCGGCACGCCCGACTTCTTCACCAAGGCCTTTGCACAATTGAAGGCATGAGCCACCTGCCCTTGAGCGAAGACCAGGCCCGCGAAGAGATGGTGCGGGTGGGCCGCAGCCTGTTCGGCCGCGGCTACGTGCATGCCACCGCCGGCAACATCAGCGTGCGGCTGGCCGATGGCTTTTTGATCACGCCCACCGATGCCTGCCTGGGCTTTCTGGAGCCCGATCGGCTGGCCAAGCTGGATGCACAAGGCCAGCAGCTCAGCGGCGACCGCGCCAGCAAGACCATCGTGCTGCACCGGCGCATCTATGAGGCCACCGCCGCCGCCGGCCAGCCGGCGGGCTGCATCATCCACACCCACAGCACGCACCTGGTGGCCTGCTCGCTGCAGGCCGACAGCCAGGCCGGCGGCACGCTGGCCGAAGACGCCGAGCTGCTGCCGCCCCTCACGCCCTACTTCGTGATGAAGGTGGGTCGGGTGCCGCACATCGCCTACCGCCGCCCGGGCGACCCGGCCGCGGCCGAGGCCGTGGCCACCGCCATCGCCCGCCATGCGGCGCAGGGCCGGCGGCTGCAGGCGGTGATGCTGGCGCGCCTGGGGCCCAACGTGTGGCACGACACGCCGGCCGCCGCGATGGCGGTGCTGGAAGAACTCGAAGAAACTGCGCGCCTTCACCGCCTGCAGCCGGAGGCCACGCCGCTGGCCGAGGCCCAGATCGAAGAACTGCGCCGCGTGTTCGGAGCCAGCTGGTAGCCCCGCACGCAGGCGCGCACAGGAGACAAGCCCGATGCTGAAGACTCACTGGCGCCAGTGGTGCGCCCTGTTCGTGTGTTCGATGACGGCCGTGGCCGCTGCGGCCGCCGACTACCCGGCGCCTCAGCGCGGCGAGTGGACGGTGCGCGACTTCCGCTTCCACACCGGGCAGGTGCTGCCCGAGCTGAAGCTGGCCTACACCACCGTCGGCGACCCCCGGGGCGAGCCGGTGCTGGTGCTGCACGGCACCGCCGGCTCGGCCGACTCGATGCTGACGCCCGGCTTTGCCGGCGAGCTGTTCGGCCCCGGCCAGCCGCTGGATGCACGCAAGTACTTCATCGTGCTGCCCGACGCCATCGGCGCCGGCCGCTCCAGCAAGCCCTCGGACGGTCTGCGCACGCAGTTCCCGGCCTACAACTACGACGACATGGTGGCCGCCCAGCACCGGCTGGTCACCGAGCACCTGGGCATCCGCCACGTGCGTGTGATCGTCGGCAACTCGATGGGCGGCATGCACGCTTGGCTGTGGGCGCAGCGCCATCCGGATTTCATGGACGCGGTGGTGCCCATGGCATCGATGCCAGCGGCCATGTCGGGCCGCAACTGGATGATGCGCAGGCTGCTGATCGAGGCCATCCGCAACGACCCCGACTGGCAAGGCGGCCAGTACACGCGCCAGCCGCGCGGGCTGCAGCTGGCAGCGCAGTTCTTCAACACCGGCACCAACGGCGGCAACGAGGCGCTGTACCAGCAAGCCCCCACCCGCGCCGCCGCCGATGCGCTGGTCACCCAACGCCTGCAGGCCCCGTTCCGCGCCGATGCCAACGACTACCTCT
>NZ_CAXFDV010000495.1:0-2801 GCF_964001545.1 uncultured Aquincola sp. | reverse complement strand
GCATTCAACACGCCGGTGCCCGACATCAGCGACACCTCGCGCTCGGCCGAGCTGCCGCCCATCAGCACCGCGGTCTTGCCCAGGGCCTTGGCGTCGATCTTCATCGCGTCGCTCATGCCGGCACCCCCAGCAGGTCGACCACCTTGGCCGGCACCGCGCCGATGCTGCCGGCGCCCATGGCAATCACCACGTCGCCGCCACGCGCCTGCTTGGCGATGGTGGCGGGCAATTCTTGGATGTCGTCCACGAACACCGGGTCGACCTGACCGGCCACGCGCAGCGCGCGCGCCAGCGCCCGGCCGTCGGCGGCCACGATGGGCGCTTCACCGGCCGCATACACCTCGGTCAGCAGCACCGCATCGGCGGTGCCCAGCACCTTGACGAAGTCCTCGAAGCAGTCGCGGGTGCGGGTGTAGCGGTGCGGCTGGAAGGCCAGCACCAGCCGGCGGCCCGGGAAGGCGCCACGCGCGGCCGCCACCACCGCGGCCATCTCCACCGGATGGTGGCCGTAGTCGTCGATCAGCGTGAACTCGCCGCCTTCGGCCGCCGGCAGCTCGCCATAGCGCTGGAAGCGCCGGCCCACGCCGCCGAAGGCCGCCAGTGCGCGCACGATGGGCTCGTCGGGCAACTCCAGCTCGGTGGCCACGGCCACCGCGGCCAGCGCATTGCGCACGTTGTGCTCGCCGGGCAGGTTGAGGGTGATGTCCAGGTCGGGCATGCGCACGCCGTTGCGGCGCTGCGCGGTAAAGCGCATCTGCCCGCCGGGCAGCGCCTGCACGTTCACCGCGCGGATCTGCACGTCTTCCTGGAAGCCGTAGGTGACCACCGGGCGCGAGACCATCGGGATGACCGAGCGCACGCCCGGGTCGTCGGCGCAGACGATGGCCGCGCCGTAGAAGGGCATGCGGTGCAGGAAGTCCACGAAGGCCGTCTTCAGCTTGGCGAAGTCGTGGCCGTAGGTGTCCATGTGGTCGGCATCGATGTTGGTGATGACCGACAGGATGGGCGACAGGTTGAGGAAGGAGGCGTCCGATTCGTCAGCCTCCACCACGATGTACTCGCCCGAGCCTAGTCGCGAGTTGGCGCCCGCGCTGTTGAGGCGGCCGCCGATCACGAAGGTGGGGTCGATGCCCGCTTCGGCCAGCACGCTGGTGACCAGCGAGGTGGTGGTGGTCTTGCCGTGGGTGCCGGCGATGGCGATGCCTTTGCGCAGGCGCATCAGCTCGGCCAGCATCACCGCGCGCGGCACCACCGGCACGCGGTGGGTGCGGGCGGCGATGACCTCGGGGTTGCTGCCCTGCACCGCGGTGCTGATGACCACGGCTTCGGCGCCGGCGATGTTGGCCGCGTCGTGGCCCACGGCCACGCGGATGCCGAGCGCCGCCAGCCGGCGCACCACGGCGCTGTCGTTCTGGTCGGAGCCGGAGACGGTGTAGCCCAGGTTGTGCAGCACCTCGGCGATGCCGCTCATGCCGGACCCACCGATGCCTACGAAGTGAATGTGCTTGACCGCGTGTTTCATGGCTTGATCAGCCTTTCAATCTCATCTGCCACACGCGCGGCGGCCCGCGGGCGCGCCAGGGTGTGGGCTTTTTCTGCCATGGCCAGCAAGGCCGTGCGGTCGGTGGCCTGGAACAGTTCGGCCAATTTCTGGGGTGACAGCTCGGCCTGCGGCAGGTGCACCGCGGCGCCGTGCTGGGCCATGAACATCGCGTTGTCGCGCTGGTGCGAAGTGGTGCTGACGATCAGCGGCACCAGCACGCTGGGCACGCCGGCGGCGCACAGCTCGCTCACCGTCACCGCGCCGGCGCGGCACACCACCAGATCGCAGTCGGCCAGGCGGCGCGACATGTCCTCGATGAAGGGCAGCACCTCGGCCTGCACCCGCGCTTCGGCATAAGCCGCACGCACCGCTTCCACATGCGCGGCGCCGGTCTGGTGGATGACCACCGGGCGCTGGTCGGCTTCGATCAGCGCCAGCGCCGCGGGCAGCGTCTGGTTGAGCACGCGGGCGCCCAGGCTGCCGCCCAGCACCAGCACACGCAGCGGGCCGCTGCGGCCGGCAAAGCGCTGCGCGGGCACCGGCAGCGCTTCGATCTCGGCGCGCACCGGGTTGCCGGTGACCACCGAGCGCCGGGTACGGGCCGCATCGGCGCCGTCGAAGCCGAAGGCCACGCGGTCGGCGAAAGGCAGCAGGCCCTTGTTGGACAGCAGCAGCGCCGCATCGGCATTGACCAGCACCAGCGGCTTGCGCAGCAGGCCGGCCACCAGGCCGCCCGGGAAGCACACATAGCCGCCCATGCCCAGCACCGCATCGGCGCTGCGGCGGCGAAGAATGCTCAAGCTCTCAGCGAAAGAGCCGATGAGCTTGAAGACACCCTTGACCGCATGCACCACGCCCTTGCCGCGCAGGCCGGCAAAGCCCAGGCGGTCGATGCTGATGCCGGCGGCGGGCACCAGCGTGTTTTCCATGCCGGCGGGCGTGCCCATCCAGCTCACGGTCCAGCCGCGGGCCTGCATCTCGCGTGCGACCGCGATGCCGGGGATGATGTGGCCGCCGGTGCCGGCGGCCATGATGACCAAATGGCTCATGCAAGTGTCACGGCGCTCACGGCCGGCCTCCCCGCATCAACGCACGGTTTTCCATGTCGGTGCGCAGCACGATGGCCAGCGCCACCAGGTTCATCACGATGGCCGAGCCGCCATAGCTCATCAGCGGCAGCGTCAGGCCCTTGGTGGGCAGCAGGCCCAGGTTCACGCCCATGTTGATGAAGGACTGGCCGCCCATCCAGATGCCGATG
>NZ_CAXFDV010000494.1:0-1988 GCF_964001545.1 uncultured Aquincola sp. | reverse complement strand
TGCCGGCGGGCGCTGGTGCGCACCTGCGGCGTCACGCTCCAGGCGATGTGGGCGCCGGTGGCTTGCAGGTCCTGCACCAGGGCAACGTCTTCCGAGCAGGCCAGCGGGCGGAAGCCGCCGGCCCGGCGATAGGCCTGGGCGCACACGCCCAGGTTGGCGCCGTGGATGTGGCGGTGGCCGTCGATGGCGCGGTAATGCGCCTCGTAGCGGCTGCGCACCTGGGCGGTGTGCAGCGACCAGTCGTCCACCGTCACGCAGCCGCACACCGCATCGGCGCCGGCCTGCTGGTGGCGCAGCTGGGCCACCAGCCAGTCGTCGGCCACTTCGCTGTCGGCATCGGTGAAGGCCAGCCAGCGTGCACCGGCGGCCAGCAGCGCCTGCGCGCCGGCCTGCCGCGCCAGGCCGACGTTGCGGGCCTGCACGGCCAGCCCATGCACGCCGGCACGGCGGGCGATGGCGGCGCTGCCGTCGGTGCAGCTGTCCAGCACCACCAGCAGCATCACCGGCTCGGCCTGCAGCTCAGCGTGGCGCGCCGCCCGCTGCAGCGCCGCGAGGCAGCGGGCCAGCGCCGCTTCTTCGTTGTGGGCCGGTACCGCGACGCCGATCACGCCAGCCCCTCGCGCGCCGCGACTGAACGGCCATCGGTGGCCCAGACCGACAGCACGAAGTCCGCTTCTTCATGCCGCAGCAGGCGCGGCAGCTGCAGGTGCTGGTGCAGCACCTCGTCCACCGCGTCGCCATCGAGGTCGCAGCCTTCGATCGGGTGGCGCCAGTGGCAGGCCAGCACCACGCCGCCCTCGGGCCATCCCGCCCCGCTGGCGCCGCCGCGGGCGCTGTTCAACGCCAGGCTTTGCCGCGCCTGGCGCGCCACCTGAGCCAGCCCATCGGCGCCCAGGTAGTAGCCCAGCTCGCTCAGCACCACCAGGTCGAAGCGGGTGGCCGTGGGCCAGCCTTCGGGCAGACTGAGCTGCAGCACCCGCGCATGCGCGATCGGCGCCAGCAGGCGGCTGGCGGCCTGCACGGCGGTGGGGTCGAGGTCGGCGGCCAGGTAACGCTCGCAGCGCGGGGCCAGCACGGCCGCCAGGTCGCCCCCGGCGCAGCCGGGCTCGAAGCCGCTGGCATAGCGCCGGTCGGGCAGGCAGGCCGCGGCCAGTGCGCGCTTGCGCTGCTCGTACCAGCGGGTGCGGTAGCCCCAGGGGTCGTCGCCCTGGGCGTACAGATGGCGGAAGTAGCTGGCGTCGATGTCGGGCATGGGGTTCAGGCGCGGGGGTCGGCGGGCAAGGGGTTGTCGGGCGCCAGCACGAACTCCACCGGCCGCAGCCAGCGGGCCAGCGCCCAGCCAGGCAGGATGGGCTCGGCACCGGCCGGCGCCTGCAGTTGCGAGGCATGCAGCGCCACCGCCTCCTGCTTGGCACGCAGGGCCTCGGCCGGCAGCGGCAGCTGGCGCAGCCGCTGCCAGGGCACGCGCGCATCGCCGGGCCGGGCCCAGTGCCAGGTCCACACCGGCACCTCCAGCAGCTGCGCGCCGGTGGCCGCGCAGGCGGCGGCGCAGGCGCGGCCGGTGGCGTCGTGGTCGGGGTGGCCGTCATGCCGCCAGGGCGTGATGGCCAGATCACCGGGCCGCAGCAGGCGCGCGAGCGCATCGGTCAGGCGCGCCTGCTGGGCCGTCACGCCGCCATCGGGCAGGCCGAGCGGATGGATGGCTGCGGCGGCCACGCCCAGGCGGGCCAGGCCCAGCCGACGCTCCGTGCGCCGCCGTTCGGCCAGCTGAAGCGGCAAGGTGGTGTCGCCGGCCGGCAGGCCGGCTTCGCCATCGGTCACGCCCACCACCAGCAGCGTGCGGCCGGCCGCGGCCCATTGCCACAACAGGCCGCCGACGGCCAGCAACTCGTCATCGGGGTGCGGCGCCACCACCACCGCCCGCCGGTGCGCGGGCAGCAGTTGCATCGCATCGATCACCGGCGCGGCCTGCAGCAGCGGGCAGGCGG
>NZ_CAXFDV010000493.1:0-2834 GCF_964001545.1 uncultured Aquincola sp. | reverse complement strand
GCGCCTGCGCATCAGCCGGATCGAGCGCCCCATGAATGCCGTTGTCACCGAAGCCCCCCGACCCTTCGTCGAGTTCGCTGCCCGCCTGCGCCCGCAAAGCGTGCTGCGTGCGGCCATCACCTCCGCCTATCGCCGGCCTGAGCCCGAGGCCGTGGCCCTGCTGCTGGAGCAGGCCCGGCTGCCCGCCGCCCAGGCCACTGCGGTGCAGGCCCTGGCCGGCCAGCTGGCCACGCGGCTGCGTGAGCGCAAGTCGGCCGGCGGCCGTGAAGGCCTGGTGCAGGGCCTGGTGCAGGAGTTCTCGCTCTCGTCGCAGGAAGGCGTGGCGCTGATGTGCCTGGCCGAGGCGCTGCTGCGCATCCCTGATGCGGCCACGCGTGATGCCCTCATCCGCGACAAGATCGGCGACGGCGACTGGGCTTCGCACCTGGGCCGCAGTGGCTCGCTCTTCGTCAACGCGGCCACCTGGGGCCTGGTGCTCACCGGCAAGCTGGTCACCACCCATACCGAAACGGGCCTGGCCCAGGCACTGGCCCGCGTGGTGGCCAAGAGCGGCGAGCCGCTGATCCGCAAGGGCGTGGACATGGCCATGCGGCTGATGGGCGAGCAGTTCGTCACCGGCCAGACCATCGACGAAGCGCTGTCCAACGCCCGCCGTCGCGAGGCCGAAGGCTTCCGCTATTCGTACGACATGCTGGGCGAAGCCGCGCTGACCGAAGCCGACGCCCAGCGCTACCTGGCCGCCTACGAGGCGGCCATCCATGCCATCGGCCGGGCCTCGGCCGGCCGCGGCATCTACGAAGGGCCGGGCATCTCCATCAAGCTGTCGGCGCTGCACCCGCGCTACAGCCGGGCGCAGATCGACCGCACGCTCACCGAGCTGTATCCGCGGCTGCTGAAGCTGGCGCTGCTGGCCCACAGTTACGACATCGGCCTGAACATCGACGCCGAAGAGGCCGACCGGCTGGAGCTGTCGCTCGACCTGTTGGAGCAGCTGTGTGCCGACCCGGGCCTGGAGGGCTGGCACGGCATCGGCTTCGTGGTGCAGGCCTACCAGAAGCGCTGCCCGCATGTGCTGGACTTCATCATCGACCTGGCCCGTCGCACACGGCGGCGGCTGATGGTGCGGCTGGTCAAGGGCGCCTACTGGGACAGCGAAATCAAGCGCGCGCAGGTGGACGGGCTGGAGGACTACCCCGTGTACACCCGCAAGGTGCACACCGACGTGAGCTACCTGGCCTGCGCCCGCAAGCTGCTGGCCGCGCCCGAGGCGGTGTACCCGCAGTTCGCCACGCACAACGCGCACACGCTGGCCGCCATCTACCACCTGGCCGGGCAGAACTACTACGCTGGCCAGTACGAATTCCAGTGCCTGCACGGCATGGGCGAGCCGCTGTACAGCCAGGTGGTGGGCCCGCGCGCCGAGGGCGGCCTGGCCCGGCCCTGCCGCATCTACGCGCCGGTGGGCACGCACGAAACCCTGCTGGCCTACCTGGTGCGCCGGCTGCTGGAAAACGGCGCCAACAGCTCCTTCGTCAACCGCATCGCCGACGAAGCCGTGCCCATCGAGCAATTGGTGGCCGACCCGGTGGCCGTGGTGGACGCCGCCGCGCAGGCCGAAAGCCAGGCCGGCCTGCCGCACCCGGGCATTGCGCTGCCGCGTGCGCTGTACGGGGCCGAGCGGGCCAACAGCAGCGGCATCGATCTGTCGAACGAGCACCGGCTGGCCTCGCTGGCCGGCGCGCTGCTGCGCCCGGGTGCCGCATGGCAGGCGCTGCCGCTGATTGGCGGCCAGCCCCGCACCGCCGGCACGCCGCAGCCGGTGACCAACCCGGCCGACCGCCGCGACGTGGTGGGCCAGGTGACCGAGGCCACCGCCGCCGACGCGGCCGATGCGGTGGCGGCCGCCGTGGCCGCCGGCCCGGCCTGGGCCGCCACGCCAGCCGCCGACCGCGCCGCGCTGCTGGAGCGCGCCGCCGACACGCTGGAAGCGCAGATGCAGCCGCTGCTGGGCCTGATCGTGCGCGAGGCCGGCAAGACCCTGCCCAACGCCATTGGCGAGGTGCGCGAGGCGGTGGACTTTCTGCGCTACTACGCGGCCCAGGCCCGGCGCGAGCTGACTGAGCAGCACCGGCCGCTGGGCCCCATCGTCTGCATCAGCCCCTGGAACTTTCCGCTGGCCATCTTCGTGGGCCAGCTGGCCGCCGCGCTGGCGGCCGGCAACACCGTGCTGGCCAAGCCGGCCGAGCAGACGCCGCTGATCGCCGCGCAGGCGGTGCAGCTGCTGCACGCGGCCGGTGTGCCCGGCGGCGCGCTGCAACTGTTGCCCGGCCGCGGCGAGACGGTGGGCGCCGCGCTGGTGGCCGACGAACGGGTGCGCGGCGTGATGTTCACCGGCTCCACCGAGGTGGCGCGGCTGCTGCAGCGCAGCCTGGCCGGCCGGCTGGATGCACAGGGCCGGCCGCCGCTGCTGATCGCCGAGACCGGCGGCCAGAACGCGATGATCGTGGACTCGTCCGCGCTGGCCGAGCAGGTGGTGGCCGACGTGCTCAGCTCCGCCTTCGACAGCGCGGGCCAGCGCTGCTCGGCGCTGCGCGTGCTGTGCCTGCAGCACGACGTGGCCGACCACGTGCTGCAGATGCTGCACGGCGCGCTGCGTGAACTGCGGCTGGCGCCGCCCGACGAGCTGAGCACCGACATCGGCCCGGTGATCGACGAAGAAGCCCGCGCCGGCATCGAAGCGCACATCGCCACGCTGCGCCAGCGCGGCCATGCGGTGCAGCGGCTGGGCGGCAATGCCGCGGTGCTGGCGCACGGCAGCTTCGTGCCGCCAGCCG
>NZ_CAXFDV010000492.1:0-4535 GCF_964001545.1 uncultured Aquincola sp. | reverse complement strand
GCCGGCTCGCCGGCCTTGGCCAGCTGGCCGCGCACGGCCAGCCAGTCGTCCAGCGCCTGGCGGGCCGCGCTGCCCACCGGCACGCTGCGCCGCTTGCTGCCCTTGCCCAGCACATGGGCAGTGGCCTCGCCGCCCGGCTCGCGGTCGATCCAGCCCACCGCCTCAGCGCTGCCGGCCACGTCCAGCGCCACCAGCTCGCCCACGCGCAGGCCGCAGCCGTACAGCAGCTCGACGATGCAATGGTCGCGGGCGCGCATTGCCGGGTCTGGGGTGGTGGGCTCATGCTCGGCCAGCGCCACCGCATGGTCCACCGACAAGGCCTTGGGCAGCGGCCGGCCGGCCTTGGGCGCCCGCACGCCTTCCACCGGGTTGCTGCTGATCTTGCGGTTGTCGCCCCACCAGCGGTACAGCCCGCGCCAGGCCGCCAGCACGATGGCGATGCTGCGCGGCGCCAGGCCCTGGCCATGCAGTTGCGCTGCCCAGCGGCGCACATGGTGGCTTTGCACCTGCAGCAGCGGCACCGCGTGGGCCTGCGCGGCGCGCACCAGGCGGCGCAGCGCCTCGGTGTAGAGCGTGAGGGTGCGCGGCGCCAGGCGCCGCTCCACCTGCAGGTGCTGCAGCCAGGCCTGCAGCTCGTCAGGCAACGCAGCCTGCGGCTCGGTGGCAGGCTCGGCCGCAGCGGTCATCAGGCGGCGGGCGGCAGCAGGCGCGACAGCGCGCCGCCGGCCAGTTCGCTGATGCGGATCAGGAACTCGGTGCCCATGTCGGCGCTGTAGCGCGTGGGGTCGGGCGAGCCCAGCACCACCAGGCCGAAGGCGGTGTCGCCACGGCGCAGCGGAATGAGCGCGATCGACATCACGGTGCTGGGGTCGTCCAGCCAGCGCACCGGCTCGAAGCCGGAGTTCACGCCGCAGTAAGGCAGCGTCAGGCTGTTGGCAAAGCTGCGGGCGTCGTCGCTCACGCCCTGTGCAAACGGCTGGTCGGCGTACGCATCGGCCACGCCCCAGACCCGCACGCCGGCCTGCGGAATCAGAAACTGGTGCTTGAGCTGCTGCACCAGCACGGCGGGCAGGTCGGCCGGATCGGCGGTGTCCATCAGCGCGCGGGTCCAGCGGTGCAGCCGGTCGGCGATGGCCACGTTGTCCTGGCCGTTGCGGATCATCTCGACGATCTTGTGCTCCAGGCCCTTGATGCGGTCGCGCAGCATTTCCATCTGCCGCTCCTGCAGCGAGACGGCGCGCTGGCCGTGCGGGCTGGTGAGCTGGATGCTGGCCAGCAGCTCGGCATTGCGCTCGAAGAAGCCGGGCGTGTTGGCCAGGTAGTTGGCGATGTCGGTCTCGGTGATGCCGGACGTGCCCAGTGCGTTGCTCACAGTTCGATTTCCCCTTCGAAAACAGTCTGCGCGGGGCCGGTCATCAGCACCGGGTGGCCGGGGCCGGCCCACTCGATGGTGAGGCTGCCGCCGCGCGCTTCCACGTCCACGCGCCCGTCCAGCCAGCCCAGCAGGATGCCCGAGACCACGGCGGCGCAGGCGCCGGTGCCGCAGGCCAGCGTTTCGCCGGCGCTGCGCTCGTACACGCGCAGCCGGATGCGGCCACGGTCCACCACCTGCATGAAGCCGGCGTTCACACGCGCCGGAAAGCGCAGATGGTGCTCGATCAGCGGGCCCTGGGTGAGCACCGGTGCGCTGTCCACATCGGCCACGCGCTGCACCGCATGCGGGTTGCCCATGGACACCATGTGCAGCTCCACCGCATGGCCCTGCACCTCCACCGGCCACAGCTGGCCATGGCCTTCGGCCCGCGGCGTCAGGCCGGTGCTGTCGAACGGCAGCTGCAGCAGGTCGAACACCGGCTCGCCCATGTCCACGCTCACGCGGCCGTCGGGCTGCAGGTGCAGCTCCAGCACGCGGTTCATGGTCTCCACCTTGATGCTGGCGCGGTCGGTCAGGCCATGTTCATGCACGTAGCGCACGAAGCAGCGCGCGCCGTTGCCGCAGTGCTCCACCTCGTCGCCGGTGTTGTTGAAGATGCGGTAGCGGAAGTCGATGCCGGGCGTGCGGCTGCGTTCCACCACCAGGATCTGGTCGGCGCCCACGCCGAAGCGGCGGTCGCCCAGGCGGCGGGCGGTCTCGGGCTGCAGGTCCAGCGGCGCCTGCGTGGCGTCCAGCACCACGAAGTCATTGCCCGCGCCCTGCATCTTGGTGAACTTGAGTCGCATCGGGCGATTATCCGGCGGGCTTCAATACAAGCCGCGCTCGCCCTCGGGGCGGGTCTTGAAGCGCTTGTGCACCCACAGGTATTGCGCCGGGTTGCGCCGCACTTCGGCTTCGATCCAGCGGTTCATGCGGGTAACGTCGGCCACCGGGTCATCGGTGGGAAAGTCGGTCCACGGCGGCAAAAAGCGCACGCGGTAGCCCTGGCCGCCGGGCAGCATCTCGGCCACCACCGGCTGCACTTCCATCTTCAGCGCCCGCGCCAGCTTGGAAGGCGCCAGCAGGGTGGCGGCCGGCACGCCGAAAAAGGGCACGAAGGCCGCTTCGCGGCGGCCGAAGTCCATGTCCGGCAGGTTGAAGAAGGCAAAGCCGCGCTGGCGGATAGCGCGCATCAGCGGCAGCAGGCCTTCCTTGCGCGAGAAGATGTCGCCCTGGCCAAAGCGCACGCGGCCGCGGCGCATCGCGGCATCGAACACCGGGTTGCTTTGCGCCTGGTAGATGCTGCCCACCAGCTGCTTCTGGTACAGCTGGGTGGCTGAGCCGGCCACGTCCAGGCCCATGAAGTGCGGCACCAGCCACATCACCGGGCGCTCGCTGGTCTCGGCCAGCTGCACCTCGCCTTCCACGTGGATCAGGCGGCGCAGCCGTTCGGGCGAGGCGTACCACAGCAGGCCCCGCTCCAGCAGGCTGCGGCCCAGCCACTGGAAATGCTCGCGCACCAGCGCATGGCGCTCGGCCTCGGACTTCTCGGGAAAGCACAGCGCCACGTTGCGGCGCGCGATGCGCCGGCGCGGTTGGGCCAACGCATGCAGCAGGCGGCCGAACTGCCGGCCGATGAAGGCCTGCAGCCCCAGCGGCAGCCAGTGCAGCAGCCACAGCAGGGCCAGCAAGGCTCGGGCAGGGAGCTGTTTCATCGGGGTCAGGTGGCCAGCGTGTCGCGCGGCGTGCGGTAGCGTTGATAACCCCACAGGTACTGCGGGGGGCACTGGCGGATCAGCCGCTCCATCTCGCGGTTGACGAAGCTGGCGCAGGCCAGTTGCAGCGCTTCATCGTCGGCGGCTTCGGTGGGCATGGGCTCGGTCGGTGCGCTCACATGCAGCACCCAGCCGCGGCCGGCAGGCCGGCGCTCGGCCCACATCAGCAGCAGCGGCGCGCCGGTCTGCAGCACCAGCCGGGTGGCCAGCGTCATGGTGTAGGCGGGCTTGCCGAAGAACGGCGCCCACACGCCCATGCCTTCGGGCGGCACCTGGTCGGGCAGCAGGCCCACGGCCCCGCCCTTGCGCAGCGCGCGGATCATCTGCCGCACACCGGCCAGCGTGGCCGGCGCGGTGGCCAGGCCCGGCCGGTCGCGGGCGGTTTCTTCCAGCTCGCGCAGCCAGGGCTGGCGCGCCGGGCGGTACAGCACCGTCACCGGCTTGCGGTCGCCAAAGCGCTCGGCGTAGGCCTGGGCGCACACCTCGAAGCTGCCCATGTGCGGCGTCAGCAGCACCAGGCCCTGGCCCGACTGCAGGTGCTGCTCGATCAACTCGGCACCCTGCCATTGGCACCAGCGGCCGATGGGCCGGGCGGCCCGACCCAGCCACAGCCAGGGCAGCTCGCCCACCAGACGGCCGGCCTGGCCGATGGCGGCCCGTTGCTGCGCGGGCGTGAGGCCGGCCAGCTGCGCGTTCTCGCGGCACAGCGCGCGGTAGGACGACGAGCCCAGCCAGGCCAGCCAGCCCAGCAGCGCGCCCAAAGCCTGCAAAAGGCGCAGCGGCAGGCCTGATATCCAGCGAATGAAAGAAAGCATGGTTCCTATAATTGCCCCATCGCCGAGTTATTGAACAACTTGCGGGGCGATGCGCCAGGGCCTTCAACGCCGGGCGCCGGGTTCACGGTTCAACAGGCCGGGGGCTCAACAAATGCTGCTAAAGCGTTCGCCGCTCTCCAGAGTTTCCTGGCCGGCAACGCGCAGGAACCAACCAACTCTCGGAGTTTAAGCAAGTGGCGAATGACTTCCTCTTCACCTCGGAATCCGTTTCCGAAGGCCATCCCGACAAGGTCGCGGACCAGATCTCCGACGCCATCCTCGACGCCATCTTCGCGCAGGACCCGCTGTCCCGCGTGGCGGCCGAAACCCTGACCAACACCGGTCTGGTGGTGCTGGCCGGCGAGATCACCACCCAGGCCAACGTCGACTACATCCAGGTCGCGCGCGACACCATCAAGCGCATCGGCTACGACAACACCGAGTACGGCATCGACTACAAGGGCTGCGCCGTGCTGGTGGCCTACGACAAGCAGAGCCCGGACATCGCCCAGGGTGTGGACCGCGCCAGCG
>NZ_CAXFDV010000491.1:0-4920 GCF_964001545.1 uncultured Aquincola sp. | reverse complement strand
GCCTTGCGCGTCGGCATGCAGGGCTTCGATGGAATGCAGGGACATGGGGGCTCTCTCAGGTGGTTGAGGGGGGACGACGGCAGTCCCGCTGCATGCGCCATGCCAGGCGGGGCGCCTGTGGCAGGCCGGCGGGGCAGGGTGGCCGCCGTTCGGCAGGGCGTAAGGCCGGTGGGCTCCACGTACGCGGCGGCGGACATGGGCCCACGGCGCGCACCCGGGTTCCGCCCCAGGGGCGGGCACGGCAGGCCGGCGCACAATCGGCGCATGAGCCGTGATGTCCTTGCCCGCCGCCACCGCGCCATCAAGCGCTACCTTGCCAGCCTGGCCTGCGGCTGCCTGGCCATCCTGTTGCTTTGCAGCGAGTAGACGCACATTCCCGGTTGACCGGGTGGGCCCTGGCTGGCCACACTCGCGTCTTGTCACTGCCGCCTGCCATCCTGGCCAGGCGGGTCCACATCCACGGAAGGAGATCACCATGAACAAAGCCATGACGCCTGATCTCCCGCACGCCGGAAGCCCTGCCGCAGGCCGCTGAGCCGCCAGGCCCCAACCCCGGGGCCGTTTCCGCAGGGTCTTCCGACCAACGCTTGTGATGCCGTGCCGCCGCGCCCCGCGCAGCGGCCCGCCTACCTTCGTGGATGGACCCTGTGATGAACGCATCGACCTTGTCCGATGATCCGCTGCTGGACATCGGCCTGCAGCCCGCCACCCGGCAGCTGCTCGACACCCTGCCCCTGAGCCCCGACACCCGAGCGGTGCGGGTGGTGGAAATCCACCGTGAGACGGTGCGCCTGGCCGATGGCCGGCGCAACGCCGACCCCGACGCCGCGCCGCTGTCGGCCCGGCTGCTGCCTGCGCTGGCGCGCGAGCTGGCCGAGGCCGGCGACGCGCTGGCGGTGGGCGACTGGGGCCTGGCCCGTCAGGACGCCGACGGCAGCTTCTGGCTGACCGACTTCTTCGCGCGGCGCAGCGCCTTGACCCGGCGCGACGGCGACGGTCGCCGCCACGTCATCGTGAGCAACGTCGACACCGCCCTCATCGTGATGGGGCTGGACGACGACTTCAGCCTGCGCCGGCTGGAGCGCTTCCTGGCGCTGGTCGAAGGCAGCGGCGTGCAGCCGGTGGTGGTGCTGACCAAGCGCGACCTGTGCGCCGACCCCACGCATGCCCTCACCCGGCTGCAGGCCCGGCTGCCGGCGCGGGTGCCGCATCTGGCGCTGGATGCCCGCCAGGCCAGCGCCGGTGCGCTGCTGGCGCCGTGGCTGCAGCCCGGGCAGACGCTGGTGCTGCTGGGCTCCAGCGGCGCCGGCAAATCGACGCTGGCCAATGCCTTGCTGGGCCGCCCCTTGCAGGACACCGGCCCCACCCGCGAGCACGACGGCCGCGGCCGGCACACCACTACCTCACGCTCGCTGCACCGGCTGCCGGGCGGCGCCTGCCTGATCGACACCCCCGGCGTGCGCACGCTGCGCCCCGACGCCGATGCCCAGGTGCTGGCCGCCAGCTTCGACGACATCGCACGGCTGGCGCCGGCCTGCCGCTTCCGAGATTGCCGCCATGGCAGCGAGCCGGGCTGCGCGGTGCGGGTGGCGGTGGAGGCCGACCGGGTGGACAACTTCCAGAAGCTGCAGCGCGAGCTGATGCGCGACCACCTGGGCCCGCTGCAGCGCCGTGAGCAGCTGGCCGCCTGGAAGGCCCGCAGCCGCGCCAGCCGCGAGCGGCTGCGGCTCAAGCGCGGGGCATGAGCCGCATCTGGCGCCGGTGGGCGCTCAGGCTCGGCGGCGCCAGCGCATGCCGGCCAGTGCGCCCGCACCGCCCAGCATCAGAGCCCAGGTGGCCGGCTCGGGCACGGCAGCGGTGGCGCGCAGTTCGGCCTGGGTGTGCAGCTCGCCGTTGAAGGCGGTGGTGGTGGCGCTGAAGGACTGCAGGCCGCCGATCAGGTCGCCGTTGCTGTCGGCGTAGCCGTAGAAGGCGCCCACCACGTTGCTGTCGGCCACTGGATGCGCCAAGCCCAGCACCAGGCCCGTGGCGCCCGTGGGCGCGGCCAGGGCGGTGAAGGCCAGGTCGGTGATGGTGTGGTTCAGGAAGTCCTGCTTGCGAAACAGGATGCCGTAGCCGGAAGCGCGCTGCACCAGCGACAACTCGACCATGTCGCTGGCATTGCTGAAGCTGTCGGCCAGGCGTATGCCGAATTGCGAGCCGCTGTCGGGCAATGCATCCAGCGACACATTCGCAATGACGCCAAAGCTGCGGCTGATCGGCAGGCCGCGATCTGCGTCGGTGACGTTGGTGTTGAAGCGCGTGCGTACCGAATGGCCCACGCTGCCGGTGGCACCGACCGACAAGTCGGCCAATGCGGCGTCCATCAGCAATTGGCCGCCGGCTTCGCGCACGGTCAACGGGTTGCTCGCGGCCACCAGCGTGTAGGTAGCGGTCCCGCCGCCCGTCAGATCCGGGCCCTGCACGGCGTTGCCGTTGTCGAAGCCTTCGCGCAGCCACAGATTCTGGCCTTGCAGCCAGTTGTCGAGGTTGCCGTCGCGGTAGACCTCGAATTCATTGACCTTCATCAGGGTGCCGGCCTGGGCCCCCAATGCACAGCTGATCAATACTACTGCACCCCCGGCGCGCCAATGGCGCAACGGCGTGGGTCGTCGCATGATTTCCTCCGGTTCATTGTCATTGCACGGCCAGCCAAGCCTGGCGCGTGTCGGAGGGCATGCTATCGCGCGAAGGGCGGGATCTTGATGTGGTGAGCGAGGGAGGTGAATCTTTCACAGGCGCATACACCGGCGCCACCATCTGCTCAGGCATCGGCGCGGCGGCCACTGCCGCCGCCACCGCGGCCCGGTGGCGCGCCTGTGCGCGGATCATCATCGAGGTGTAGGTGAAGGAGCCCATGAGGTCACTGTAGGCAGCGGGCACCGGCAGCATCCTGACGCGCAGATGACGTTTTCGTCATGCACCAGGCGGCCGTGCCGCACTACAGGCCGAGTGTGAGTCCGAAGGTGTTGCGGCCGTGTTCCGAGCGCGCAAAGACGGTGCCGCGGTGCATCACCGCGATGGCCTTGACGATGGCCAGGCCCAGGCCGTGGTTGCCGCCGGCATTGCGGCGCGCGCCGTCGGCACGGTAGAAGCGGTCGAACAGGTGCGCCAGGTGGCGCTGGTCGATGGCCGCGCCGGGGTTGCTGACGGCCACCGCCAGCCCTTCGCCCTCGCGCGTGATGGCCACCTCGATCTCGTCGCCGGCGCTGGAATGCTCGATGGCGTTTTGCAGCAGGTTGCTCAGCGCCCGGCGCAGCAGCGCGGTTTCCAGGCAGCCGCGGGCGTCGCCGCGCACCACCACGCGCACGCCCTGGTCCTCGACCATGAACTCCAGGTAGTCCAGCACCTTGGCCACTTCTTCGGCCAGCGACACGTCGGCATGCCGCTTGGCAGCAGCGCCCTGGTCGGCGCGGGCCAGGAACAGCATGTCGTTGACGATGGCCTTGAGCCGCTCCAGCTCCTCGAGGTTGGAGTGCATCACCTCGGCCAGTTCGTCGGCGCTGCGCGGGCGGCTGAGCAGCACCTGGGTCTGGCCGATCAGGTTGGTCAGCGGCGTGCGCAGCTCATGCGCCACGTCGGCATTGAAGGCCTCGAGCTGGCGGTAGGCGCCTTCCAGGCGCTCCAGCGCACCGTTGAAGCTGGCGGTCAGGTCGTCCAGCTCGGCCGGCATGGCCTGCAGGGCCAGCCGCTGCGAAGGATGGTTGGGGTCGAGCGCATGCGCCTGCTGCGACAGCCGGCGCAGCGGCCGCAGGCCCAGGCGGGCGATGCCATAGCCCAGCGCGGCCACGCCCAGCACCCCGGCCAGCCCGTAGCCGATCAAGGCCAGGCGGAAGTTGTTCAGCGTGTTCCAGAACGGCAGCGGGTCGCGCGCCAGCACTAGGGTGGTGGCCGGCCGGTCGCCGTCGGCCGGCACGCGGCGTGTCCAGGTGATGAGCGCGCACGGATGGTCGGGCAGCTGCAGCTGGCCATAGCCACCGGCCTGCGCCAGCCGCTGCAGCTCGGGCGTGACGTGGCCGTAGGTGAAGTCGGGGTCGGCGCTCAGGATCCACAGCCGCATGCCGCCGCGCTCCAGGTCCATCGAGTTGAGCTTGGGCACCAGCCACAGCCGCCACTGCGATTCGCTCTGCACGCGCGAGATGGCCGCTTCGCCCCAGTTGCCGCGCAGCGCCAGTTCGGCCCGCACCTGGGCCATCAGGTTGTTTTCCAGCAGGGTGTGCAGCGCCAGCCCGGCCAGCAGGAACACCACGGTGGCGCAGCCGGCGAACATCGCCGTCAGCCGCAGTGCCAGGTAGCGGCCCGGGCGCCAGCGCCTCATGGCGCGCTGTCTCCGCGGTCTTCCAGCACGTAGCCCATGCCGCGCAGCGTGTGCACCAGCTTGCGCGCATGCGCGGGGCCGTCGATCTTGGCGCGCAGCCGCTTGACGGCCACGTCCACCACGTTGGTGTTGCTGTCGAAGTTCATGTCCCACACCAGCTCGGCGATCTCGGTGCGCGACAGCACCTGGCCCGGCCGGCGCGCCAGCGCGCACAACAGCGAAAACTCCTTGGCCGTGAGGTCGATGCGTTCGCCCGCACGCTGCACCTTGCGGCCCAGCAGGTCGACCACCAGATCGCCGATGCACAGCGTGGTGGGCTCCAGCTGGCGGCTGCGCCGCGACAGCGCCTGCAGCCGCGCGCTCAGCTCGAGAAAGCTGAAGGGCTTGACCAGGTAGTCGTCGGCCCCTTCCTGCAGGCCGCGCACGCGGTCTTCGATGCGGTCGCGCGCGGTCAGCATGATGATGGGCACCTGCTGCGTGCGGCGCACCTCGCGCAGCACCTCGAAGCCGTCGATGCCGGGCAGCATCACGTCCAGCACGATGACGTCGTAGCGGCCTTCCAG
>NZ_CAXFDV010000490.1:0-2231 GCF_964001545.1 uncultured Aquincola sp. | reverse complement strand
CTGGCCGTGCAGACGGTAGGTGTAGTTGATCTGGTAGGTCTCACCCGCGCGGATGGCCTCGTGCACGCGGCCGATGGCGTTGACGAAGGCTTCGCGGTCGACGCTGGCCTGCAGGCCAGCCACGCCGGCCGGGCCGAGCGCTGGCTGGCCTTCACGCTCGGCCAGCCAGGCGTCCACCTCGTCGCGCGAGAGGCGGCGCAGGCGGCGGAACATCAGCACCCGCAGCGCCGAAGTGTCATCAGCCGCCAGCGCCGCATGGCCTGCGCGCAGCAGCTTGGCGCCCCATTCGTAGTCGGCCAGCAGCACCGCGTGCAGGCCGGCGCGCTGGTCGGCTTCCACCTGCGCCCAGGTAGCGTCCAGCGTGGCCGGGTCGGTGCAGCGATGCTCGTGCGCCAGGTCTTCGTACAAGCGGCTGACCGGCCGCTCGGGCGTGGCATCACGGTCGTCCAGCAAGGCGAAGGCGGGCAGGAGGCTCATCACGAAACCTTAGCAGAGCGAAGGGCCGACGGGCCGCCCCGGTCCGCCGCCGGGCCGCTCCCAAGGCGGACCGGCTCCCCCTCGGGGGGACGACGCCGAAGGCGTCGAGGGGGCGCCATGTCAGGCGGACCGGCTCCCCCTTGGGGGGGCGACGCCGCGCAGCGGCGTCTTGGGGGCAGACATCAACTCCAATCGTCCATGTCGTGCTTGATGGTGTGGCGGTTGGCGATCAGCTCCTCGACCGACGGCTCGTTGTTCAGCGCCCGCTTCAAGGCCAGCTTGGTGGCCTCGTAGTTGGTGCGGTACATGTCCTTCTTGTCCAGGTTCGGGTCGGTCGCGCAGCGCGGGTCGATCCACACCAGGCTGATGATGCACAGCTCGTTGGCCAACTCCTTGGGGATGATGCCTTCGATCAGGCAGTCCACCACCGCGTCGGCGGTGGCGCTTTGCACCACGCCGCCGAAGAGGTCGATGTTGGCCATGTCCTTGAGCGTGACCTTGGGCACCAAGATGGTGGCCGGCCGGACCAGCTGGTTGCAGGCGCGGATGGCGAACATGGCCGTGTGGCCCTTGCTCTGCGCCATCATGTTGGCAAAGGCCTGGCCCACCGGGCCGTCGGTGCGGCCGATCAGGATCTCGGGCATCGCGTCGGTGAACTGGCCTTCCTTGGCCAGCACGGTGGCTTCGCCGGCATGAAACAGATAGGGCTGGGTCATCGCAGTCTTTCGGGTACTCGGGTCAAAGGTTCAAGGTTCTACAAGGATCAGCTCGCCCTTGCCGGCGGCCGACAGGTCGCCCAGATGCCGCTGCATGCGCCGCTGCGCCAGCCTGGCAAAGGCGCCGCCGTGGCGCGCCAGGCTGCGCGCCAGCAGCTGCCAGGCCACCGGCACGTCGGCGATCGCACGCACGAAGGTGGGGCCGGGCGTGCAAGGCGGGCCGGCCAGCACCAGGCTGCCCCGGCGCATGCCGTAGCCCGGCTGCGCGCCCACCGCGCCGGCCACGGCGATGGTGCCGGCCACCATGCGCGAGGCCAGCAAGTCGCCCGCGCGGCCATGGATCACGGCCGTGCCGCGGCGCATGCGGTCGCCGAAGCGCTGGCCCGCATCGCCACCCACGATGAAGCTGCCGCCGCGCATGCCGTCCAGGTTGCCGGGCAGGGCCGAAGCGGCCCAGTCGCCCACGCTGCCCTGCACCTGCAGCCGGCCACCGGCCATCTCGCAGGCGGCCAGCAGGCCGGCGTCGCCTTGCACCAGCAGCTCGCCGCCGGTCATGCCGGCGCCCACGTAGTCGCCGGCCGGGCCTTCCACCGTCAGGCTGCCGGCGGCCAGGCCGGTGCCGATGCGGTCGAAGCGGCTGCAGTCGCCCACCAGGCGCAGCGCGGGCGCAGCGTCATCGGTCTCGTGCCGCTGCACGCTGAACCACTCCGCCAGCGGCACCGTGTCGCGGCCATGGCCGAAGCGCAGCTGCTCGATCTGCGCCACGCCCAGCTCGGCCAGCGCCGCCGGCAGCAGGCCACGCAGGTCCACACGCAGCGGCGGCGCCTGGCGCAGGGTGAGGTCGATGCGCACCGCGGTCATGGCAGCAACTTGTGCAGGTGGAAGTGGAAGGGCCCCAGCTTGCCGCCGTAGTTGCCGGCGCCGATGCGCACCAGCCCGCCCGCGCGGCCGATGCCGATGCCGGCCTGGATGCCGGCCTTCATCGCCGCGGCCACGTCGGCTTCGGTCAGGCCGTCGATCACCACCTCCATCACGCAG
>NZ_CAXFDV010000489.1:0-5121 GCF_964001545.1 uncultured Aquincola sp. | reverse complement strand
GCCCGCAGCACTTCCTTGACCACTTCGGGCATGTCCTGGCCGGCGCGGTGCAGCCAGGCGCTGGCTTCCTGCGTGCCGAAGAACAAGGCCAGGTGGCGGCGCAGCGCCTGGCGGGCCGACTCGGCCAGCAGCGTGGCCAGCCGGTCGGGCGGCAGTTGCGGCGGCAACACGCCGCTGGCCATCGGCACGTCGAAGGCCAGCAGCCGCCAGCCTTCGGCCGGCACCGCATGCACGGCCACGCGCGGCAGCGGCAGGCCCAGCTCCAGGTTGATGCGGTCGAGCATGGCTTCGAGCGCGCCGACCAGGCGCGGCGCCATGCCGCCTTGCAGCGCGCTGGCCGCCACTTCCAGCTGCAGCGCCGACGTGGGCCGCGGCACCGGCGGCGCGGTGTGCAGCACCGCGGGCGGCGTGTCCTTGCGGCGCAGCAGGGTTTCGCGCGCGGGCCGCGAGAACTGCTGCCAGCGGGCCCGCACCGTGGGCAGCAGCAGCGCACCGGCCGCCCCAAAGGCCAGGCCCAGCACCAGGAACACATACCAGGGAAAGCCGGGCACCAGCGCCAGCAGCACGCACAGGCCGCCGGCCACCAGCAGCACCCGCGGCTTGGCGCCCACCTGGCGCACGATGGCATCGCCGAGGTGGCGGTCCTGCTCGTCGTCGCCGGCGCGGGTGACGATGAGGCCGGCCGACATGGCCGCCAGCAGCGCCGGGATCTGCGCCACCATGCCGTCGCCGATGGTGAGCACCGAGTACTTGACCAGCGCCGCGCCCACCGGCATGCCCTGCTGCAGCACGCCCACGCCCAGGCCGCCCAGCAGATTGATGACGATGATGACGATGCCGGCGATGGCATCGCCCTTGACGAACTTCATCGCGCCGTCCAGGCTGCCGTGCAGCTTGCTTTCCAGCTCCAGCTCGCGGCGCTTGCGGCGGGCTTCGTCCTTGTCCAGCAGGCCCGAGCGCAGGTCGGAATCGATGGACAGCTGCTTGCCCGGCATCGCATCCAGCGAGAAGCGGGCCGCCACCTCGGCCACCCGTTCGGCGCCCTTGGCGATGACGATGAACTGCACCACGGTGATGATGAGGAACACCACCAGGCCCACCACCAGGCTGCCACCGGCCACCATGTGGCCGAACGCATCGATGATGTGGCCGGCATGCCCTTCCAGCAGGATGAGCTTGGTGGTGGCCACCGACACCGCCAGCCGGAACAGCGTGGTGATGAGCAGCACGCTGGGAAACACCGAGAACTCCAGCGGCGAGCTGATGTACAGCGACACCAGCAGCAGCAGCACGCCGATGGCGATGTTCACCGCCACCATCGCATCGATGACCAGCGGCGTCAGCGTGAGCACCATCATCGCCAGGATGGCCAGCACGCCGGCCACCAGCAGCAGGTCGCTGATGCTCGATCGCCGCGCTGCGGCGCCGTGGTGCAGCTGCGTGGTCATGGCTGGGCCACCCGTTGCAGGGCGGGCAGCGCCTGCGGCGCAAAGCCGGCCAGCCAGCGGTAGCGCTGCATCACCTGCTGCACATAGCCCTGCGTTTCGGCATAAGGCGGAATGCGGCGGCCATGGCGTTCCACCGCGCCTTCACCGGCGTTGTAGGCGGCCAGCACCAGCGGCAGGTCGCCGTTGAAGCGGCGCTGCAGCAGCTTGAGGTAGCTGGCGCTGACCTCCAGGTTGGCACCGGGGTCGCTCAGCGCGCCTTCGGCCTGCAGGCCGAAGCGGCGTGCGGTGGTGGGCATCACCTGCATCAGGCCGCGGGCACCGGCCGGCGACAAGGCCTGGGCCTGGTGGCGCGACTCCACATGCGCGATGGCATGCAGCAGCAGCGGGTCGATGTCGTGGCGGCGCGCGGCCTCGTCCACCAGTGGCGCCAGCTGCAGCGCACGCAGGGCCTGAGGGGCCAGCGTGGGGCGGCCCTTGAGCGACATCGGCGCCGATACGCCGGGCACGGGCTGGGCCGAAGGCGCCCAGGTGCTGGCCGGCCGAGGTGGCACCGGGGCCAGCGGCGGCAGCGCGCGCTGCGCGGTGCCGTCGATCTCGAAGAGCTTGAGGTACAGCGCCTGCGGGGCTGCCTTGACGCTGCCTGCCGCATCAGCGGCTGGCGCATGGGCGCCTGCCCCGCAGGCCTGTTCGATGGCCAGGCGGAACTTGCTGCGCTGGGCCGCACTCCATCCTTCGCAAGCCAGGCCATCGGCCGCGTGCACGCTGGCAGCCCCCAGGGCCAGCCCGGCCAGGCACAGCAGCCGGGCCGTGGCGGCCTGGGGCTCAAGGTGCCTGTGAAGGGCCCGCCGGGAAACCGGCGGCTGATGCACGACTGCTTGCTTCATTGGCATGGCGTGAAGTTTTTCCGCCCCAGCGCCCGGCTTTCGTGACAGCTCGCTGCGCGATTGTTTCAAGCGATTAACGCGGCCACCGCCGCAAGCCCTGACTAACAACGCGCGAGCGCGCACGCTTGCCTAGACAGGCTGCAGGCCCGGGCGGGCCGCTGCGGTGGTTGCACTCGGTGACAAGGCATGGCGCCTCGCCCTGACGATGAGCACCCTGATACCGCGACGCCCACAGCGTCATTGCGACAGGTTCATGCGCCTGTCATCCGGGGCGCTGCACCATGGCCGCGGCCCGTCACACGGAACCCCATGGCAGACAAGAACGACGGCGGCGACAAGACCGAACAGCCCACACCGAAAAAGCTCCTGGACGCCCGCAAGAAGGGCCAGATCCCCAAGAGCAAGGACCTCACCAGCACCGTGGAGCTGCTGGTCTGGTTCGGCCTGGCCGTGCTGGCGCTGGGGCCGGTGACCCAGCAGCTGGGCGCGGTGATGGAAGCGGCGCTGGCCAGCATCGACCAGCCCTTTGCGGTGGCCGCGCCGCGGCTGGCCGGGCAGGCGCTGCAAGCCTTGCTGCTCATCAGCGCCTGGCTGCTGCTGCCGGTGGCGGCGGTGGGTGTGCTGGCCGAGTTCCTGCAGGCCGGGCCGGTGTTTGCGCTGGACAAGGTCAAGCCCAAGCTGGAGAACATGAACCCGGTGGAAGGCGTCAAGCGCATGTTCACCATGGACAACCTGGTGGAGGTGGCCAAGGCCGTGGCCAAGACCGCGCTGCTGCTGGCCATCGGCTGGCTGGTGCTGCGGGCGCTGCTGCCGCAGGTGGCCTTGCTGCCGCTGAGCACGCGGCCGAGCCTGGTGGGCACCGCGCTGTGGGAAGTGGCGCGCCCTGTGCTGCTGTGGACGGTGATCGTCTTCGTGCTGGTAGCGGTGCTGGACGCGGCCTACCAGCGCTGGAGCTTCACCAAGAAGATGCGCATGAGCCGCCGCGACATCCGCCAGGAAGGCAAGGACAACGAAGGCGACCCGATGATCAAGGCGCAGCGCCGGCAGGCGCATGAAGAATGGTCGCAGCGCAACTCGGCCCAGGCGGCGCGGCAGGCCAACGTGCTGGTGGTCAACCCCACCCATGTGGCCATTGCCATCGACTACGACCGCGAGACCTGCCCCGTGCCCACGCTGGCCGCCAAGGGCGAGGATGAGGTGGCCCGCAGCATGCGGGAGGCGGCCGAAGAAGCCGGCGTGCCCATCCTGCGCAACGTGGGCCTGGCGCGCGACCTGCTGGCCCGTGGCGAGGTGGGCGAGCTGGTGCCGGCCGACCTGTTCGACGTGATCGCCGAGGTGATCCTGTGGGCGCGCAGCGAGCGCCAGCGGCGCGAGAACGAAGCATGACCGACACCCCCAGCTTGTCCATACAACTGCTGAGCACCGCGCTGGCGCTGGGCTTCGTGCTGCTCTTGGCCTGGGTGGGCCTGCGCCTGCTCAAGCGGCTGCAGGCGGGCCGTGCCCGTGGTGCATCGGCCAGCCAGCCGCAGGTGCTGCACAGCGTAGCCCTGGGCCCGCGAGAGCGGCTGGTGAGCGTGCGCCACCGGGGCCGCGAGTACCTGCTGGGCGTGACGCCCGGTGCCATCAGCGTGATCGATGCCGACGTGCGGCCCGCGCCGCTGGGGCCCGGGCAGCCCACTGGCGAGGACACGGGCGCACCCTAGCTATGGCGCGCACCAGCTACACGCCAAAGGCCGCAACGCGTGCAATGCACTCCGTCAGCGCTGCCAACGAAATGCAGCGCGGCGCGGGGTCCGGAGGGCCGGCACCCGCCTCGATCACCTAGTAGGAGAGAAGCATGTCTGGAGCATTGAAGAGCGTGTTTGGTGGCGGCAACATCTTCGGCTCGCTGCTGAGCCTGGCCAGCCTGGCCTTCCCGCCGCTGGCCATCGCCGGCTCGATGAGCAACCTGCTGACGCAGGCCATCGGCACCGCGGTGAAGATGGCGGCCGACACGCTGATGAAGGAATTCGGCATGCCGAAGTTCGTGCGCGACATCGTCAACACGGTGGTCGACGGCGCGGTCTCGGGCAACACCACCGCCAGCGAGCCCGACGTGGACAACTTCGTCGAGCAACAGGCCGGCGCCGAGGTGCAGCAGTTCGCGCAGGAGTCGGCCCAGGCCATCGTGCAACGTGCCATGGCCAAGATGCGTTCCGAAGGTCTGGAGAACAGCGACGAGACCCGCAGCAAGGCCCGCAGCGGCCGCGCCGGCTCAGGCAGCTGGCTGGAAGCCATCGCCGCCGCCATGGGCGAAGTGCTGGGCGAGAAGGCTTCGAAGATGGTTGAATTGTCGAACAAGATCGCTTCGACGGCCGGTGAAGAAGGCAAGTCGGCGGCCAAGGCCAACGCGGCGGCCACCACCGAAATGCAGGCCACCAGCCAGATGTTCTCGCTGATGCAAAGCGGCTTCTCCAACACCATCAAGGCGATCGGCGAAGGCCTGTCGCAGATGGCACGCAAGGGCTGATCAACAGCGTTTGCAGCCGTGGGGCCCTTCGGGGCCCTTTCGGCTTTTTCCGAAGGTGCAAGTCAACATGAAGGAGTGCAACAACATGATTCGACAGCGGATGCGATGGCTGGCCACCGGGCTGCTGGTCACCGGCCTGCTCGCCACTTCCGGTGCCTGGGCACAGAACGCCTTCATGATGGACGGTGGCGCCTTCAGCAACATGATGATGCAGCCGCAGATCTACGACGGCCTGCGGCGCAACATGGAACTGGCGCGCGGCAAGGACTGGGGCAAGGAG
>NZ_CAXFDV010000488.1:0-7642 GCF_964001545.1 uncultured Aquincola sp. | reverse complement strand
TGGCGCTTCGGTCACCAGGGCCAGGCGCCGGAAACGGCGGAAGCCGCCCTGGCGCGCCAGCAGGGTTTCCAGCTCGTCGGCCAGGCCGCGCCACAAGGGCATCGCGGCGCTGTCTTCCACCAGCAGTGTGGCGCTGAAGAAGCGTTCACGCTCGGGCACCAGCACCGGCGACAACAGGCCGGTGTCGGCCAGGCGCTCGGCGGTGGCGGCTTCGTCGATCACCAAGCGGGTGGCCGAGCGGCGGCGTTTGCCCAGCGGGCGCAGCGCGCGCGCCAGTGCCGGGCCGTCGCGCAGCGCGGGCACGCCGGCCACGCGCAGCGCACGGGCGCGCCAGGCGTCGTCGGTGGGGGTGCCGGCGACGCGGGCATAGACGCCGGCGCCTGCATCGGCCGCGGTCGGGGCTGCGCTGGGCAGCGGCACCTCGGCCTCGGGGCCGCGCGCGCGGGGCTGCTGCGGTGGCGCGGCGAGCGGCGGGGGCGTGGCCGCTTCGGGGCGAGGCTCGATCGGCGGGGCCGCCGACTTCGGCTCGTCCATCGCCGCCACCGGCCCGGGCAGCCAGCGGCTGAGCCACAGTGCGTCCAGCAATTGCGTCGCGTCGTCACCCAGGCCGGCGGCCTGCAGCCGCGCCAGCAGCGGGCGCAGGTCGGGCGTGAGGGGGTCGTTCACAGGTTCTCAGCCCAGCGGCTGCGTCACCCGCTTGACCAATGCATCTTTCTGCTCGGCCGGCAGTCCGGCGCGGCCCACCACCAGCAGCACCGCGTTCAGCAACTGGTCGGTGGCCAGGCGTTCGGTGGCGGCGCGCTGCGCGAAGTCGGCGATGCGCTGCTGCACCTCGGCCGCCAGTTCGCCGTGGAAGTACTCGGTCAGATGGGCCTGCACCACCTGCGTCAGCCGGGCCACGTCCTGGCAGGGGTCAGGCATCTGCAGCCGCAGGCAGCGGCGCAGGAAGGCGGGCGGAAACTCGCGCTCGCCGTTGCTGGTGAACACCACCAGCGGAAACTGCCGCGCCTGCACCCGGCCGCCGGTGACGGGGTAGGTGTCATCCGGCCCGCCGCCGTGCACGCGCACCGGCACCGTGGCGTCCTTCTGGCGGGCCAGTTCTGGGATCTCGAACTCGCCTTCTTCCAGCACGTTCAGCAGGTCGTTGGGCAGGTCCAGGTCGGCCTTGTCGATCTCGTCGATCAGCAGCGCGCGTGGCACTTGCGTGGGCAGCAGCGCCGTGCCCAGCGGCCCCAGCCGCAGGAACTGCGACATCGGCAGTTCGTCGGGTACCGGCTGGCCGGCCTCGCGCTCGGTGAGCGCCTGCTGCGTGGCATGCAGTCGGCCCACTGCGTCGTAGGTGTACAGGCCGTCGCGCAGCGTGCTGCGCGAGGTGATGCTCCAGCGCAGCGGCTCGCCCAGCCGCAGTTCCCAGGCCACCGCGTCCACCAGCGACGACTTGCCGGTGCCCGGGTTGCCGGTGACCAGCAGCGGCCGCCGCAGGTAGAGCGCGGCATTGACCATCTCCACGATCTCGGGCGTGGCCTGGAAGGTGCGGCCGCGCTGCTGCATGGCCGGCGGCAGCTGGTCGTCGGCCGGAATGCGGCGCTCGGCCACCACCCGGTCGGTGCGGTAAGGCCGCCACGGCGGCGGATCGGGCAGTTTCGTGATGCCGTCGTGCGGCACGCGGGTGCCGAGGAACAGGCGCCAGTCGGTGGGCTCGGTCATCGCGGTTCAGGCGCCCAGGCGGGTCGCGTAGGGGTTGTGTTGAGGATCGTCCCACAGCAGCCGCAGGCGGCTGCCGGGGTGCTGGCGGGCGATGGCATCGGCACGCCGCAGCTCGAACAGCTTCTTCAGCGCCTGCGGGCCGCGGCAGGCCTGCAGGTCCTGCCGCAGGCGCTGCGTGTCGTCATCGGTCCAGGGGCCGGTGCTCCAGCATGCGAAGGGCAGGCCGTCGACGTACATCACCTCGCGCGATTCGTCGTCCAGCGGGGCGGTGGCCTGTGCGCGTGTGAGGCCGATGCAGCAGCCCGCCTGGTCTGCCTGCAGCCGGCCGTGCAGCAGGCCTTCGGCGATGTCGGCCAGCGCCAGCCAGTGGATGCACAGGCCATGCTGGGCAAAGCGTTGGCGCAGCAGGTCGGCGGTGTCGCACCACTGCAGGATTTCGGGCGTGTGGCGGCTGTGGGCATGGGCCAGCGCTTGCAGCCGCTCGGCCAGCCGGCGCACGATCAGGTAGCGGCTGCCCAGCGGGCGCTGCATGCGGCCTTCGCCCACGGCCAGCGGGTGATCTTCCACCGCGTCGTCCAGCTGCTCGGGCGGCAGCGCGTATTCGATGATGAACTCCGGCCGGCCGGCCTGCGGTGCTGCCTCGGCGGCTTCGATGCCGGCGCGCAGCAGCAGCTGGCGCAAGGCGGCGGCGCGGCCGCTGCCATCCGCCTTCACCCACAGCGGCGCTGCATCGTCGTGCAGCGTGCGCACCTGGGGTGGCTCGCCGATGAACAGCCAGCCCTGCAGCTGCGCCGCAGTGCCCGGCTCCGGCGCATCGGCGGGCTTTTCCAGCACCAGCACGAAGCCGGGGACGGGTGGGGCTTGCTCGGCGGCAATGGCCTCGCGGTAGTGCTGCACCCGGTCGGCCTGGCCCTGCTGCTTGATCCACACCAGCAGTTCCGGGTGGTGTTGCGCGGCCTGGTCGCCCAGCAGGGCCTGCAGCCGCAGGGCCCAGCGCAGCAGGGGCGGGGGCGGGGGCGCGGTAGGCTGCCCGGGCGCCTGCTGCGGCAGCGCGCACAGCAACGCGGCCATGTCGGCCACGCCGCCCTGGGCCGCCTGCAGCTGGCTGTCGGTGAGCGGCACGCCGCACAGCGCGGCCTGGAAGGCCTGCTGCAACGGCTCGGCCGGCACGCCCTGCAGCGCGGCCAGCAGCCGCGTGCCGGGCACGTCGGGCGCGAGGGTCACGCCACTGTCGCTCAAGGCATCGTCGGGGATGCCGTGGCACCAGTCCACCGGGGTCTGATTGCTGCCGGCAAAGGCCTGGCAAACCTGCTCGTACGCCTGCCCGAAATCGGGCCATTGGCCGGCGGCCGGCTGGCCCAGCGCGGCCAGCAGGCGGCTGCTGAACAAGGCCACCGACTCGCGCACGGCCAGCCCTTCGGCCGATTGCGCCACCTGGCCCGGCGCGGCGGCCAGCAGCACGCGCTGCTGGATCTGGCCATCGGCGTTGGTGGTGTTGAAGCCGGTCGGGTCGGTCAGCCGACGGTCGCGGGCGGTGGTCATCACGAAGTTGGCGCAGGCGTCCACCACCAGCAGCTGCTGGCGCAGGCCGGCGAAGGGGCGCGTGCGCAGGGCCTTCATCAGCGACACCGGCTCCAGGTTGCGCGGCACCTGGGCATGGGCGTCGGGGTAGAACAGCCGGCGGCTGCGCCCCGCATCACGCTGGTCGATCACGCCATGGCCGCTCCACAGCAGCAGCAGGCTGCCGTCGGCATGCTCGGCGGCCAGCGCGGGCAGGCCGGTGTCCAGGCTGACGAAGTCGAGGAACGCAGCTTCGGTGGCGGGCAGCAGGCGGGGCTGCTGATGCGGGGGCAGGGCCGACCATGACTGCCGCCATGCGTCCACCAGCGGCTGCGACACCGGCTTGGGCGACAGCATCAGCGTGATGCGGGCCGGCGGCACGCCGCGCGCCACCAGCCAGTGGTACCAGCCGATGGCGTCGCGCACCGGGCCCACCAGCGGGTCGTCGGCGTACACGCCGCATTGCTCCACGCCCACCAGCACGGCGCAGGCATGTTCGGGGGGGCCGTCGAACCTCATGCCATGAAGCTGCGCACGTGCTGCCACAGCTGGTCGTTGGCCCAGTAGGCGCTGTGGCTGTGCGGGAAGGGCTGGCGGCTGTGCACCTCCGCATCGGTCACGCGGCCGGGGAACAGGCCGCCGGCCACGTAGCTCAGCAGGTCGTTGAGGTCGAACACGTTGAGCCAGCGCGGAAACCCATCGGGCAGCGGCTGGCCGCTGCGCAGCAGGCTCAGCGCATCGGCCTCGTACAGGTAGGGCGCCTGGCTGCCGCAGGTGATGAGGCCGGCCACCGGCAAGCCGGGCTGGCTGGCCAGCAGCTCGACGCTGGCGATGCCGCCCAGGCTGTGCGCCAGCAGCCACACCGGGCCGTCGGCCGCGCAGGCGCGGATGCGTTGCTCGATCAGGCCGCGGATGGCGGCGCCGCCGTGCGGGGTCTGGTAGCGCAGGATGTCGTGGGTGGCCGCGAAGGAGGCATCGGTGACGCCGGTGCGCCGGCGCCGCAGCACCGGTGTGGCCAGGCGTGCGGCCAGGCCGGCCAGCGCGCCCAGCAGCTCGTCCTTCAGGCCCCTGGTGGCGCCGCCCAGCACGGCCACGGCCTCTTCACACAGAAGGTCGCGCAGCGCGCCGTCCAGCACCGGCAGGCCCCGGGCTTCGGCGGCCCGCGCCCAGGCGGCCACGAAGGCGCGGGCCACCAGCGCGCGGCTGCGCTCGGGCGCGGCCAGCGAAGGCGCTTGCAGCGCGTCTTCGAACACGCCGCCCTGCTGCAGCAGGGCGAGGGCCGCGGGCACCAGTTCAGTAGCTACATGGCCGCTGCGGGCGAGCGCCGGGTCGGTGGGCTGCAGGCCGGCCAGCTGCGACAACGCACGACGGCCCGGCGCCTGCGCATGGGGCGAGCGGGCCACCGGCAGCTCATCGGCATCGGCCGCCAGCGCGGCATAGGCGCGCAGCTCGTACAGCGGGTCTTGATAGAGCAGCTGCCAGCGCACTGCCTGCTCGTGCACCGAAGGGCCGGCGCCGGCGTTGGAGCGGCCCACTTCGTAGCCGGGCACCGACAGCGGGTTGTCGGTGATGGTGGCGCCCACATGGTCGCCCCACAGGCAGGGCTGCACGTCGAGTGCCGGCCCCAGGTGATGCGCCGCCTGCGCGCGCACGGCCGCGAAGCTGGCGTCGTAGGCGGCGCCGCGCACGCCGGTGCCGTGGACGAAGAGCAGGGTGCTCATGACGCCATGATGAAAAAGGCGCTGCCGGCGCCACCCCGGGCGGGGGCTGGGCCGCCTGGCGGCACCGCCCTAGCGTCGAGGTTTTGCCGTAACCGCCGCATCCGGCGCTTGTCATCCAAGTTCACGTAATGCTCCTCCAAGCCCCACTCCACCTGCGCGCCTGCGCGCTGGCTGCCGCGCTGCTGTGCGCCTCGCCCCTGCACGCTACCACCTTCACGGTGGGCAGCGGCACCACCAACACCTCGGCGCAATCGCTGGCCAAGAACCAGACCGGCAGCATCGAGGCCGGCGGCACGCTCAGCGTCGGCGGTGGCAGTGTGGCCGTGACGCTGACGGGTGACAACGCCAGCTTCAGCAACCTGGGCAGCGCGCTGCAGACGGGCACCGGCCGCCTGGTGCGCGACAACACCGGCGTCAGCGGCTTCACGCTGACCAACGGCAGCAGCGCCAACAGCAGCGCGCTGATGCGCACCGCCGATGGCGACGTGGTGCAGATGAACAAGGCGGTGGGCGGCATCAGCGTCGTCAACTGGGGGCAGATGGTGTCGCTCAATGCCTCGGGCGGCGGCAACCAGGTGCTGGACTTCAATGCCGTGACCGATACGGCCAACAGCGTGCTCAACAACGCCGGCGGCCTGATCGAAGCCCGCGAGGCCGATGCCATCCGCACCGGCCGCAACGGCAGCGTGGTCAACTTCGGCACCATCCGCGCCACCACGGCCACGGGCTCCAGCAGCGACGCGATCGACGCGCAGAACAACACCGGCCTGGACCTGTGGAATCGCGGCAGCGGCCAGATCATCGGCGGCCGCCACGGCATCACCGGCGGTGCGCCCAACGCGACTGAGAGCTTCACCGCGCTGGTGCGCAACGAGGCCGGCGCCAGCATCATGGGCATGAACGGCGCTGGCCTGAACTTCGACGGCTTCAATGCGCGGCAGGTAGTGACGGTGGTCAACGCCGGCACCATCAGCGGCCACGGCGTCACCGGCGATGGCGACGGCATCGACATCGACGGCGTGCTGATGCTCACCAACACCGGTGTCATCCGCTCGATCAATGCGGTCTCGGCGCCGGCAGCGGGCCTGGCCTACAGCGAAGGCCTGTCGGTCGGCGGCGGCACCCTGACCAACCGCGGCCGCATCGAAGGGCTGGTGGCCGCCGGCAACACCAACGCCGTGGGCCGCGGCATTTCGCTGGTGGGCAACGACATCACCAGCGGCATCCACGCCGGCCAGCGCGAGGCCCTCTATGCGGATGCCGTGGTGGTGAACCAGAGCGGCGGCGTGATCCGCGGCGACAGCGACGCCGCCATCTACGCCGGCGGCCTGACGGGCAGTGGCCGCACGGTGAGCATCACCAACCACGCCGGTGCGCTGCTGCAAGGCGGCGGCAGTGTCGCGGTGGTCACGGTGGCCAGCGACTACGCCACCACGCTGGTCAATGCCGGCACCATCGACGGCAGCGCCAGCGGCAAGGCGGTCGAGCTGGGCAGCGGCGCCAACACCGTGCGCATCGAAGGTGGCAGCGCCAGCGTGGCGGGCAGCCTCCACGGCGGCAGCGGCGCGGCCAACACGCTGACCTTTGCCATCGGCGCCGGCAACAGCTTCAGCTACGACAACACCCTGAGCGGTTTCCACCGCGTGGTGGTGGAAAGCGGCACGGTGACGCTGAGCGGCGTGAGCAGCTACACCGGCACCACGGCGCTGCAGTCGGGCGCGGTGCTGCAACTGGATGGCGTCGGCCGCCTGTCGGCCGCCAGCGCCCTGGAACTGGCCGGTGGCACCCTGGTGCTGCTGAATGCCGCCGGCCAGGACGCGCAAGGCTTTGCGGCGCTGTCGGTCATGGCCTCGTCCTTCATCGCGCTGGGTGACGCGCGCCTGAGCTTCGCGGCCCTGGGCGACGTGGCCAATGGCGCCACGCTCACGCTCACCGGCGCCAGCGCCGGCAGCCCCTATGCACTGCGCGTGGCCGGCAACTGGCTGGGCGACACCCACTTCCAGGGGCTGCTGGCTGCCACCACCGTCAACGGCCTGGCCGCGACGGCGGTGTTCGACGGCAGCTACACCAACGTGTCAGCCGTGCCCGAGCCCGCGACCTGGGCGCTGTGGCTGCTGGGCCTGGGGGTGGCGGGTGGCTTTGCAGCGCGTCGGCGCGCGGCTTGATCGCGGGTGAGCGCAAGCAGCCGCGACGCGGCTGCTTCAGCGGTCAAAGGGCTTGATCGGCGATGGGTGTTGGCCCCGGCTCGCCGCTGGCCTGCATGTCGCGCACGCAGTCGGCCACGACGCGTCGAATGCCGGCCAGGGCTATTTCAGGGGTCTCGGCAAGCCAGGAGAGCGACGGGAACTCGGCACACAGGCCCACGTGCTCGCCGTCTTCCGCAGACCAAGTGACGCGGTAGGTGTAGTGGTCAGGGTTCATCGCTTTGCCTCTCAGCCATGCGTCAAAGGCGCCGCCCCGGCGTTCTAGTCGGTGCCGCCGTGTGCGGCCAGCTCGGCCAGACAGGTCACACACAAGCACCTGCTGTACTGCCGTCGCAGCTGCGCCTGCAGCTCGGCGCTGAGCACCAGGGTGCTGCAGGCGCAGGGGCCGGGGTCGGCGGCGCCGCAGTGGAAGCGGCCGCCGCAGCGCGGGCAGGTGTCGTCCAGCGCCGC
>NZ_CAXFDV010000487.1:0-2569 GCF_964001545.1 uncultured Aquincola sp. | reverse complement strand
GGGTGTGGCCGCCAGCACTGGCAGCGCAGCCGCCAGTGCAAGGGCCAGCGCAACAGCGGTGCTAGATGCGGCCCGCATGCGCCAGCGTCCACACGCCGTGGGGCGACTTGCCCACCGGCACCTGCCGCACCACCTCGCGCCGGGTGATATCGATGAACGTGAGCTTGCGCGCCCAGCGCGAGGTGACCAGCAGCGTGCGGCCGTCGTTCAGCATTTCCATGCAGTCGGGGCCGCCGGGCGCGGGGTAGTGCTCCACCACCGTCAGCGTGTGGGTGTCGATCAGGCTGATGGTGTTGGCCACCCGGTTGCTGACGAACAGGTGCCGGCGGTCGCCCCGGGCGCGGAAGGCATGGGCGCCGGCCGCCGTCTTGATGCGCTTGACCAGCCTGGGCTGGGCGCCCGAGACGTCGTAGCACTCGACGAATTCGTCGCCGGTCAGCGCCACCAGCAGCGTGCGATCGTCGGCCGTCAAAAACACGTCGGCCGGCATCTTGCCGATGTTGATCTTCCAGCGCGGGGTCTGCGTGGCGATGTCGATGGCCATCAGTTCGTCGCTGTCCTGCATCGACGAGTAGATGACGGTGCTGCGGCTGTCGATCGACAGGTGGCTGGGCGTGCGGCTGGCCGGCACCCGCTTGACCAGGGCCAGCGGCTGCGCGGCATTGGCCGGCTGCCAGCGGTACAGGTCGATGTGGTTGAGCCGGTTGGCCGCGGTGACGAACCACTTCATGTCCGGCGAAAAGCGCAGGTGGTACGGATCGATGATGTCGGTGACCACCCGCTGCACCAGGCCGGTGGCGGGGTCGATGAAGGTGAGCGAATCGCTCAGCGCATTGGCCACCACCACCGACTTCTCGTCGGGCGTGAGGTACAGGTGGTGCGGCTCCTTGCCGGTGGGCAGGCGGCGGATCTCGCCGAAGGTGGCGGGGTCGATCACGCTGACGTTGGCGTCCAGCGAATTGAGCACCAGGATGGGCCCGCTGCCCGCTGCGGGCGCGGCGCCGACACCGGCCGCGGCGGGCGCCGTGCCCGTGGCCGCCGCCCTGGCTACCGGCACCGCGCCGGCAGGCGCCTGCGGCCGCAGCGAGGCATGGCTGCTGCGCATGCCGACAACACCCAGGGCCGCCACCCCGGCCGCGGCACCCGCGGCCAGCACCTTGCGCCGGTTCAGCGGCAAGGCCAGATCATTCAATTTCACGCATGCACCACCCCACGCAGGGGTGCCTTTTAGCAACCCGCTAGTGTAAGGCGCGGGGCTGCCGGGCAGCCCTTTGACAGGCTGTCGGCAGCGGGTCTGTTCCCAGGTTTACCCGTCGGAAACGTGGGAGCGTCTTGGGCGCGTCAATCGTCGTCGCCGCCGCCCAGGATGCCGCCCAGCAGCCCGCCGGCGGCCACGCCACCGAGCAGCGAGCCTTCTTCGCGGCCGCCACCGCCGCGCTGCGGCGCCGCCGCGAAGATGCGCGAGGCCAGGCGCGACAGCGGCAGGCTTTGCAGCCACACCGTGCCGGGGCCGGTGAGCTTGGCGAAGAACAGGCCCTCGCCGCCGAACAGCGCCGTCTTGATCTTGCCGACGTACTGGATCTCGAAGCTGACGCTGGGCGTGTAGGCCACCACGCAGCCGGTGTCCACCAGCAGGGTTTCGCCCGGCTGCAGCTCGCGCTTGACCACGGTGCCGCCGGCGTGCACGAAGGCCATGCCGTCGCCATCCAGCCTTTGCATGATGAAGCCCTCGCCCCCGAAGAAGCCGACGGACAGCTTCTGCTGCAGCGCGATGCCCAGCGACACCCCGCGCGCGGCACACAGGAAGGCGTCCTTCTGGCAGATCAGCGTGCCGCCCAGGCGGCTCAGGTCCATCGCCATGATCTTGCCGGGATACGGCGAGGCAAACGCCACGCGGCGCTTGACGCTGCTTTCGTTGGTGTAGATGGTGGTGAACAGCGATTCGCCGGTGACCAGCCGCTTGCCGGCGCCCAGCAGCTTGCCGAAGAAGCCGCCCTGGTTCTTGGAGCCGTCGCCGAACACCGTGTCCATGCCGATGCCGGCGTCCATGAACATCATGCTGCCGGCTTCGCCGATGGCGGCTTCGCCGGGGTCGAGCTCGACCTCGACGAACTGCATCTCGGCGCCCTTGATCTCGTAGTCGACGACGTCCATGGCCATGGTGCTGGCTCCTGTCTCTGGCAAGAGGTGGTTGAAACGGGCGCGATGGTACCCAAGCGACGCTGCCGATAATGCGCCCCGATGACCGCCCTGCCGTCCCCCGCCCCGTCGTCCTCCGACATCACCGAGCCGCCGCTGGCCGAAGAAGGCCCCAAGCCGGGCCCGACGCCGGGTGATACCTACGTCCAGTCCTTCGCCCGCGGGCTGGCCGTCATCCGCTCTTTCAGCGCCGAGGCGCCCAGCCAGACGCTGACCGAGGTGGCCACCCGCACCGGCCTCACCCGCGCCGGCGCACGCCGCATCCTGCTGACGCTGGAAGGCCTGGGCTACGTGGAGGCGCAAGGCCGGCAGTTCCGCCTCACGCCCAAGATCCTGGACCTGGGCTTTGCCTACCTGTCGTCGCTGCCGC
>NZ_CAXFDV010000486.1:0-6954 GCF_964001545.1 uncultured Aquincola sp. | reverse complement strand
CGCGCGGCTTTGCGCTGCGTTTCGACGGCCGCGTCGTGGGCTACGTCAACCGCTGCGTGCATGTACCCACCGAGATGGACTGGCAGGAAGGCCAGTTCCTGGACATGGACCGCCGCTGGATCCTGTGCTCCATCCACGGCGCCGCGTATGAGCCGGCCGACGGCCGGTGCGTGGGCGGCCCATGTGGCCGCGGCAAGCTCACGGCCATCACGCTGCAAGAGCGTGACGGCCAGGTGTATTGGTATCCTTCACGCGACATCCGGCCCGTCAGCTTCGACGCGCCGCCCTCCGAAAGCGCCCCCGCATGACCCCCCAAGACGACGCGCCGTCGGCACATCCGCTGCCGCCCACCAGCGCTGCCCCCGCCCCCGTTCCTGCAGCCGCCGCGCCTGCCGCGCGCCACACGCCGCTGGAATCCGCCGTTGAACAACTGGCCGATGGCCTGCTGCGTGAACGCCGCAGCGACCGCCGTTGGCGGGTGTTCTTCCGCGTGGTGTGGCTGGCGGTGACGCTGGCCGTGCTGTACGCCTTGTTCGTGCAGCGCGTGCAGCATGCGGCGCCCACCGGCCCGCACACCGCCCTGGTGGAAGTGCGCGGCGAGATTGCCGCCGACACCGAGGCCAGCGCCGAGAACATCAACTCCGCGCTCAAGTCGGCGTTTGAAGACGCCAATGCCAAGGCGGTGGTGCTGCGCATCAACTCGCCCGGCGGCAGCCCGGTGCAGGCCGGCATGGTGTACGACGAGATCCGCCGCCTGAAGGCCAAGCACGGCAAGAAGGTGTACGCGGTGGTCGAGGAGATCTGCGCCTCGGGCGCCTACTACATCGCCGTCGGTGCCGACGAGGTGTACGTGGACAAGGCCTCGATCGTCGGCTCCATCGGCGTGCTGATGGACGGCTTCGGCTTCACCGGCCTGATGGACAAGCTGGGCGTGGAACGCCGGCTGATCACCGCGGGTGAAAACAAGGGCATGCTGGACCCGTTCTCGCCGCTGTCCGAGCGCCAGCGCGCGCTGGCCCAGGCGATGATCGACCAGATCCACCAGCAGTTCATCGCGGTGGTGCGCGAAGGCCGTGGCAACCGGCTGAAGGAAACGCCGGACACCTTCTCGGGCCTGTTCTGGAACGGCGAAGAGTCGATCAAGCTGGGCCTGGCCGACCACACCGGCACGCTGGACTACGTGGCGCGCGAGGTGGTCAAGGCCGAAGAGGTGATCGACTACACGCCCAAGGAAAACGTGGCCGAACGCCTGGCCAAGCGCTTCGGCGCTGCGATGGGCGAAGGCGCGGTCAAGGCGATGCGCTCGCTGGGCTCCATCCGCTGAAGACGGTCCGCGGTGCCCGCCGCGGACTTTGGTTTCAGAACTGCAGGAAGGTGACGCCCAGCCCCAGGCTGGTCTGGCGGAAGTTGTAGTCGGTCAGCGTTTCGCCATAGCCGCTGAACATCTGCAGGTACCAGCGCAGCCCGTTGGGCTGCTGTTTGAACACCGGGTAGGTGTACTCCAGCTGCAGCGCGCCGTAGTGGCCGTTCTTCAGCGTGGTGCGGTACAGCACCGAGGCGGTGGACAGGCCCGACGCCCAATTCAGCTGGAATTCCCCACGGCCGCGGTAGTCCACCAGGTCGGGGTTGTTGTCGTCGTCGATCGATTCCTTCAGCCGCCGCAGGAAGCGGGTGCTGAACGACCAGTCGCCACGCTCGAAACCCGCGCCCAGGTACACCCGGTTCCAGCTGCGCGACAGCGGGTCGGACTGGCCGTTGGACTGGTGGGCGATGCCCAGCTGCGTGTAGCGCCACTGCCAGCCGAAGGGAAGGCTGCGCAGCCCCGGCGTGGTGGCCACCACATAGGTGGCTTCGGGCTCGTAGTCGGTGTTGCGGAAGGGCTTGGAATCGGCCCCGGTGTACACCTGCCAGGTGGCCTGCTGCGTGAAGGCCAGCCACAGGTCGGCATTCGGAAACACCAGCCCCTGCGCCACCTTGGTACGCAACGACACCTGGAACTTGGCCTCGACGCGGCGTGCGTTGGGCTGGTTCACCGCGGCCTGGGTGGGCGAGCTGGGGTTGCGGTTGATGCGGTCGGTGTAGCGCGCCGGCAGCACGTAGTTGGGCCGGTAGCCCACGAAGTTGAAGGTGCCGCGCTTGTCCTGCGGGTCCAGCTCCCAGTACTTGGACAGCAGGCTTTGCTCGCCGGCCGGGCTGTTGGCTGGTGCCAGCGGCGTGTCCTTGGGCGCCAGCACCGAGGTGGCGGGCACGGCTGAGCCGTCAGCGGGCGTGGGCGGTGCCACTGCGGCGGCCGGCGCGGGATCGGCTGGCGCCCGGCCGGCCAGGTTGTCGTAGCAGGCCAGGCGGTCGGCGGCCGGGCCGATGGTGGCGCAGTCGGCCATCGTCAACCGTTGCACGCCGGGCGAGGGGGCCGAGGCGGCCACGGTGGCCGGCACCTGCTGCGCCCCGGCAGGCGCGGCGGCGGCGGCCAGGGTGCCTGCTGCCAGCAGTGGCAGGGCCAGTCGATTCGGCATCGCGCCGGCGGGCTTGGAAGGTGGGACGTTCATCGTGGGCGGACGGTTTGGGCGCGCAGTGTAGGGGCGTGCGAAAAAACGCACCGTCAAGCCTAGGCAAGCCCCGAGCCTGTAACCGATTCGCTCACAACCAGCCGGCGCGGCGAAAGCGCCAGGCGGTGATGCCGCAGGCGGTGAAGATCATGCCCAGCGCCAGCGGATACCCGTACTGCCACTTCAGCTCGGGCATGTGCTCGAAGTTCATGCCCCAGATGCCGACGAAGGCGGTGGCCACCGCGAAGATGCCGGCCCAGGCGGCCAGCCGCTTGGTCACCTCGGATTCTTCGATCGTCACCATCGACAGGTTGACCTGGATGCCGGTGGCGATGGTTTCGCGCAGCGTATCCAGCGTGCTGTTGATGCGGGTGAGGTGGTCGTACACGTCGCGGAAGTACTCGCGCGTGTTGTCGCACACCCGCGGCACGCGGCCCATGCTCAGCTTGCCGGTGGCCTCCATCAGCGGCGCCACCGCATGCTTGACCATCAGGATGCGCTGCTTCAGGCCGTACAGGTTCTCGATGTTGGCGCGACCGCGGCCGCGGTCGAAGATGCGGTTCTCGATTTCTTCCAGCTCGGTTTCCAGCTGGTCGATCACCGGGAAGTAGCGGTCCACCACCGCGTCCATCAGCGCATAGAACACGAAGCCCGAACCATGGCGCAGCAGGTGGGCCTCGCGCTCGGCACGGCCGCGCACGCCTAGGAAACCCTGGTTGCTGCGGTTGCGCACCGACAGCACGAAGTTGGGCCCGACGAACACGTTCACTTCGCCCACGCGCAGCTCGCCGCCCGGCTCGATCTCCACCGTGTGCATCACCGCGAACACGGTGTCGCCGTACTCCTCCACCTTGGGCCGCTGGTGGCCATGGCGTGCGTCTTCCACCGCCAGTTCGTGCAGGCCGAACTCACGCTGCATCTGGCGCAGCTCGGCGTCGGTGGCGTCCAGCAGGGCCACCCAGACGAAGCAGTCCTCCCGGGTGACGTAATCGCTGATGTCGTCGACGGTGATGTCTGCGAGCTTCTTGCCGTCCTGGTAGACGACACAGTTGATGAGCATGGAACCGGTCTCCTCGTGTGGCGGGCACTGTAGCGCTGCCGCTGGCGCCTGGTGCTGCAAATGATTCGCAGCAAGACCGCAGCCCGGGGGACATGCGGGCTGCACGCAACGCCGCACGCGCACAATCCGCACTTGCGCCCACAAGGAGAAGATGCATGCAAGGCGACCCCAAGGTCCTCGAATTCCTGAACGCCCAGCTGAAGAACGAGCTGACGGCCATCAACCAGTACTTCCTGCACTACCGCATGCTGAAGAACTGGGGCTTCGAGAAGCTGGCCAAGAAGGAGTACGAAGAGTCGATCGAGGAGATGAACCACGCCGACCGGCTGATGGACCGCATCCTGATGCTGGAGGGCCTGCCCAACCTGCAGGACCTGGGCAAGCTGCTGATCGGCGAAGACGCGGTGGAAGTGCTGCGCTGCGACCTGCAGATCGAGAAGGGCTCGCATGGGCTGCTGAAGGACGCCATCGCCTACTGCGAATCCGTGCGCGACTACGTCTCGCGCGAGCTGCTCGAAGACATCCTGTCGGACACCGAGGAGCACATCGACCACATCGAGACGCAGCTCGAACTGGTGGACAAGATCGGCCAGCAGAACTACCTGCAACTGGCGGTGGGCGAGATCAGCTGAAGCCGCAGAATCCGTAGGTTTTTACAAACGAGAAGGATTCGCATTCTTGTAGACTGGCGGCCAGCTCACTGCTGCGCCCGCCATGATCGTCTGCCTCTGCCACCGAATCTCTGACCGCGACATCCAACGCGCCGTGCGCGAAGGCGTGGCCGACTTTGAAATGCTGCAGGACGACACCTGCATCGCGCGCAACTGCGGTTGCTGTGAAGACTGCGCCCGCCAGGTGTTTGATGACGCGGTGGCCGCGGCCGCCCCGGCACAGGCGGCAACGCAGGTGGTGCACCTGCATCGCCGCGCTGTGGTGTAAGCCGCCCCGATCAGGCCGCGGGCGGGATGCGCAGCATCTGGCCGGGGTAGATCTTGTCGGGGTGCGTGAGCATCGGCTTGTTGGCCTCGAAGATCACCGGGTACTTGTTCGGGTTGCCGTAGAACTGCTTGGCAATCTTCGACAGGTTGTCGCCCGACACCACCGTGTACCACTGCGACTCAGGCTCGGCTGCCTGGGCCACCACCAGCAGGTCGTTCACGCCGGCCACGTTTTGCACGTTGCCGCAGCACAGCAGCAGTTTTTCCTTGGTGGCCTGGTCGGCCACCGTGCCGCTGACCGTCACCGTGCTGCTGGCGCCATCGAACTGGATGTCGATGCCATCGGTCGACAGGTTCTGCGAACGCACGTAATTGGCGATGGCTGCGCTGGCCTTTTCGTTGAGGGCCGCTACATCCACGGCTGGTGCCGCCGGAGCGGTGGCGGCCGGTGCGGCGGCCTTGGCGTCGCCGCCGGTATGGAACAGCTTTTCGCCGGCTTCCTTGATGAAGGACATCAGACCCATGGAATTCTCCTCGTGTAGGGGTAAAGGCGGCTGATGCTAGGCACCGGGCATGCCCGGCGGCCGGGCCGAGCAGCCCCGGGCGGCCTATGTCACGAAGCGCGGGCGGATTGGAGGCTCAGCGCAACAGTCCCTTGGTCTCGATGAAGTCGATCACCTCGGCCAACCCGGCGTGGGTGCGCAGGTTGGTCATCACGAAGGGGCGGTTGGGCCGCATGCGCCGGGTGTCGGCTTCCATCACGCCCAGGTCGGCGCCCACGTGCGGCGCCAGGTCGGTCTTGTTGATCACGAAGAGGTCGCTCTTGGTGATGCCGGGGCCGCCCTTGCGCGGAATCTTCTCGCCGGCTGCCACGTCGATCACGTAGATGGTCAGGTCGCTCAGCTCGGGGCTGAAGGTGGCCGCCAGGTTGTCGCCGCCGGACTCGATGAACACGATGTCGGCATCGGGGAACTTGTCCAGCATGCGGTCCACCGCTTCCAGGTTGATGGAAGCGTCTTCGCGGATGGCGGTGTGCGGGCAGCCGCCGGTTTCCACGCCCATGATGCGCTCGGGCTCCAGCGCGCCGGCCACGGTGAGCAGGCGCTGGTCTTCCTTGGTGTAGATGTCGTTGGTGACGACCACCAGGTCCCACTTCTCGCGCATCGTCTTGCAGAGCATCTCCACCAGCGTGGTCTTGCCGGAGCCCACCGGGCCGCCCACGCCCACGCGCAGCGGCGGCAGTTTCTTCGTGCGGCGGGGAATGTGGTGCAGGGCGGTGCTCATGGTGGGTGCTGCTTCAGGCTGAAGACGTTCAGGAACGGAATAGGCGGGAGTACTGCGTTTCGTGGCGAGCCGACAGGATGGCCAGCATCGGCGTGAAGGCCTGGCGGTCGTCGTCGGTGCAGGCCAGCGCGGACTCGACCACGGCAGGGATGCGATCCAGCAATGCCTGCAGGATGCGCTGGCCGGCGCTCTGGCCCAGCGGCACGGCCTTGAGCGCCGCCTGCACCATGTTCTCGGCCCAGCCGAAGGCATGGGCCTGCAGCGCAGCATCGGCCGGTGCGCCGCTGCGGGCAGCGGCCAGCGCAAAGGCCACCGGCCAGGTGGGCGCGGGCGCCAGCGCGGCCAGCGTGGCCAGCCGCGGGTCGTCCCGTGCGTCGCTGTTGCGCAGCCATTCCACCAGCGAGCGGCCCATCTGCTCGGCCTGCTGGCGCAGCTCCCGGCTCTCGCGCGTGTGGCGCACCCAGTCGTTGAGTGCGGTGATGCGGGCCACGTCCTGCTGCTGCCAGGCGCTGAAGGCCTGGGCCAGCACCGGCAGGTCGGCGCGGCCCAGTGCCAGCGTCAGCTGGTCGAGCAGCCAGTCGCGGGCAGCGGCTTCACCGGTCACCAGGCCGGCGTCCACCGCGGCTTCCAGGCCCTCGGAGTAGCTGAAGCCTCCCACCGGCAGCGCCGGTGAGGCCAGCCAGATGAGCTGCAGCAGCGCGGGTGCGGGCAGCGGTGCGGGCAGGGCGGCGGAGCTCAATGCGAATGGCCGTGGCCGTGATCGTGCCCGCAGCCTGGGCCGTGCACATGCGGCGCTGGGGCGGCGGCGATGGGGATGGCGATGGGCTTGCGGTCGGGGGCCGGTGCGGCGGCGTGGCTGTGGCCGTGGTCGTGGTGGTGGTCGTGATGGTGTCCTTGCGCGTGATCATGGGCATGCGCGTGGCCATGGTCATGGCTGTGCGAGTGTCCATGGTCATGGCCGTGGGCGTGCCCGTGCGCACCCGCCGCGTAGGCGCCGCCTTCCGGCTCGAAGCCCTCGTTCGCCTCGGTCACGATCAGGTGCATGGACCGCAGCATGTCGGCCAGCACATGGTCGGGTTCCAGCTTCAGATGGTCGGGCGTGAGCTGCAGCTGCACATGTCGGTTG
>NZ_CAXFDV010000485.1:0-4607 GCF_964001545.1 uncultured Aquincola sp. | reverse complement strand
TCCGCTGCTTCCCTGTTCACCCGCCGCCGCTGCGCCCAGGTGTTCGGCGCTTCCGCCGCGCTGGTGCTGTCCGCCGCGCTGCTGCCGGCTGCCCATGCGGCCGACAAGCCCAAGGTCGCGCTGGTGATGAAGTCGCTGGCCAACGAGTTTTTCCTGACCATGGAGCAAGGCGCCAAGGCCCACCAGAAGGACAACGCCGACAAGTACACCCTGGTGGCCAACGGCATCAAGGACGAGACCGACACCGCCGCCCAGATCCGCATGGTCGAGCAGATGGTGGCCCAGAAGGTCGATGCGCTGGTGATCGCGCCGGCCGACAGCAAGGCCCTGGTGCCGGCCATCAAGAACGCCATCGACAAGGGCGTGCTGGTGGTCAACATCGACAACCGCTTCGACCAGGCCGCGCTGAAGGAAAAGGGCATCAAGGTGCCGTTCGTCGGCCCCGACAACCGCGCCGGCGCCAAGCTGGTGGGCGATGCACTGGCCAAGACGCTGAAGGCGGGCGACAAGGTCGGCATCATCGAAGGCGTGTCCACCACCTTCAATGCGCAGCAGCGCACACTGGGTTATCAAGACGCGATGAAGGCCGCCGGCGTCACCGTGGTCGGCGTGCAGTCGGGCCAGTGGGAAATCGACAAGGGCAACACCGTGGCCGCCGGCATGATGCGTGAGCACCCCGACCTGAAGGCCCTGCTGGCTGGCAACGACAGCATGGCCCTGGGCGCCGTGGCCGCCGTCAAGGCCGCCGGCAAGACCGGCAAGGTGGCCGTGGTGGGCTACGACAACATCAGCGCCATCAAGCCCATGCTGCAGGACGGCCGCGTGCTGGCCACGGCCGACCAGTACGCCGCCAAGCAGGCGGTGTTCGGCATCGAGACCGCGCTCAAGGCCCTGGCCGCCAAGACCCCGCAGGCCCAGATGCCCGAAGAAGTGAAGACCGACGTGGTGCTGGTCACCAAGGATAGCAAGTAAACCGCCGAGGTTGCAGGCCATGGAGCGCACGCCGCTGCTGACGCTGGAAGGCATCGGCAAGGACTACGCCGCCACCGTGCTGGACGGCGTCAGCCTCACGCTGCAACGCGGCGAGGTGCTGGCGCTGACCGGCGAGAACGGCGCCGGCAAGAGCACGCTGTCCAAGATCGTCTGCGGGCTGGTGAACCCCACCCGCGGCCGCATGACGCTGGACGGCCAGCCCTACGCCCCCGTCTCGCGGCGGGACGCGGAGCGCCAAGGCGTGCGCATGGTGCTGCAGGAGCTGGGCCTGGTGCCCACGCTCACCGTGGCCGAGAACCTGCTGCTGGGCGCCCTGCCCCACACCGCTGGCTGGCTCAGGCGCGGCGAGATGGCGCAGCGCGCCCGCGCGCAGCTGGCCCGCATCGGGCTGGAAGACCTGGACCCGTGGACGCCCGTCTCGCGCCTGGGCATCGGCCATCAGCAGATGGTGGAAATCGCCCGCAACCTGCACGACGACACCCGCGTGCTGATGCTGGACGAGCCCACCGCGATGCTGACCCCGCGCGAGACCGACCGGCTGTTCGAGCAGGTGGCGCAGCTGGTGGCCGCGGGCGTGTCCATCGTCTACGTGTCGCACCGGCTGGAAGAGCTGCAGCGCATCGCCCACCGGGTGGCGGTGCTGCGCGACGGCCGGCTGGTGGACGTGCTGCCGATGCAGGGCCTGCGCGAAGAAGAACTGGTCGAACGCATGATCGGCCGCACGCTGGTGGAAGACAGCGGCCGCGGCCGCCGGCCCACCGGCCCGGTGCGGCTGCGGGTGCAGGGCCTGGCGCGTGGCCAGGTGGTGCGCCCCACCAGCCTGGAGCTGCACGGCGGCGAGATCCTGGGCCTGGCCGGCCTGGTGGGCTCGGGCCGTACCGAGCTGCTGCGCCTGATCTACGGCGCCGACCAGCCCGATGCGGGCAGCGTGGAACTGCTGCCGATCGACGGCGGACCGGCGCGCCGCTGGGGCAACCCGGTGCAGGCGGTCAAGGCCGGCATCGGCCTGGTGAGCGAAGACCGCAAGGCCGAAGGCCTGCTGCTGCCGCAATCCATCCGCGTGAACACCACGCTCAGCGACCTGGGCGCGGTGTCGGCCAGCGGCTGGCTCAAGCCCGCCCGGGAAAGCAGCCTGGTGCAGCAGCTGGTGAAAACGCTGCGCGTGCGCTGCACGAACGAAGAACAACCGGTGGCGGCGCTGAGCGGCGGCAACCAGCAGAAGGTGATCTTCGCGCGCTGGCTGCACCGCAACTGCGAAGTGCTGCTGCTGGACGAACCCACCCGCGGCGTGGACATCGGCGCCCGCGCCGACTTGTACAGCCAACTGGAACGCATGGCCGCCGAAGGCCGGGCGCTGCTGGTGGTGTCCAGCGACCTGCGCGAGCTGATGGCGCTGTGCGACCGCATCGGCGTGATGAGTGGCGGCCGCCTGGTGCGTACCTTCGAGCGCGGCCAATGGACCGAACAATCCCTGCTCGCGGCGGCCTTCTCGGCCGCGGTGCCGGCCGACGATGCAACCCTGAGCGAGCCTGCATGACCTCCTCCGCCCCTTCCGGCCCCAACCTCACCCCCACGCGCAGCGGCGCGCTGCGCAGCGAGCTGGCCACCTACCTGGGCCTGGCCGCGGTGCTGGTGGCCATGGTGCTGCTGTTCAGCACGCTCAGCGACTACTTCTTCAGCGCCGACACCTTCATCGCCATCGTCAACGAGATCCCTGCGCTGGCGGTGATGGCGGTGGGCATGACCTTCGTGCTCATCGTGGCGGGCATCGACCTGTCGGTGGGCTCGGTGCTGGCATTGAGCGCCGCGCTCAGCGCCACCGCCATCCTGCAGTGGCAATGGAGCGTGCCGGCCGCGGCGCTGCTGGGCCTGGGCGCCGGCGTGCTGTGCGGCGCGGTGCTGGGCTCGGTGTCGGTGGCTTTCCGGCTGCCGTCGTTCATCGTCTCGCTGGGCATGCTGGAAGTGGTGCGCGGCGCGGCCTACCTGGTCACCGATTCGCGCACGCAGTACGTGGGCGAGCGCATCTCCTGGCTGGCCCAGCCCTGGCTGGGCAATGTGTCGATGGCCTTCGTCATCGCGGTGCTGCTGGTCATCGTCGGCCAGCTGGTGCTCACGCGCACGGTGTTCGGCCGCAGCGTGGTGGGCATCGGCACCAATGAAGAAGCCATGCGCCTGGCCGGGGTCGATCCGCGGCCCATCCGCATCGCGGTGTTCGCCCTCACCGGCCTGCTGGCTGCGCTGGCCGGCCTGATGCAGGCCGCGCGGCTGGAAGCGGCCGACCCCAATGCGGGCCAGGGCATCGAGCTGCGCGTGATCGCCGCAGTGGTCATCGGCGGTACCAGCCTGATGGGCGGGCGCGGCTCGGTGGTCACCACCTTCTTCGGCGTGCTCATCATCGCGGTGCTGGAAGCCGGCCTGGCGCAGATCGGCGCCAGCGAGCCCAGCAAGCGCGTGGTCACCGGCTGCGTGATCGTGGCGGCGGTGATCGTCGACACGCTGCGCCAGCGCCGCCGCGGAGCCTGAGCCCATGGCCACCATCAAGGACGTGGCGCTGCGCGCCGGCGTGTCCGTGACCACCGTCTCGCACGTGGTCAACGGCACGCGGCACGTCAGCCCCGACGGGCGCGAGCGGGTGGAACAAGCCATCCGCGCGCTGGGCTACGTGCCCAGTGCGGTGGCCCGCAGCCTCAAGCGCAACACCACGCACACGCTGGGCATGATCACGCCCAACAGCTCCAACCCCTACTTCGCCGAGATCGTGCGCGCGGCCGAAGACCGCTGCTTCGGCGCCGGCTACACCCTCATCCTGTGCAACACCGACGATGAGCCGCGGCGCCAGAGCATGGTGCTGCAGGTGCTGGCCCAGCGCCGCATCGACGGGCTGATCGTGGTGAGCAGCGGCGACGACGCCGGCCTGCCCGCGCTGCTGGCCGGCCTGGAAATGCCCACGGTGCTGCTGGACCGCGAGATCGACACCCTGCCCTGCGACCTGGTGGAAACCGCCCACATGAACGGCGCGCTGCTGGCCACCCGCCACCTGGCCACGCTGGGCCACCGGCGCATCGCCTGCATCGGCGGCCCGCGTGGCCTGGTGCCCAGCGAGCAGCGCATCGCCGGCTGGCGGCTGGCATTGGCCGAGATCGGCGCCGGCAACGGGCACACCACCGAGCCCGAGGGCGACGAGCTGCTGTGGCATGGCGACTTCACCAGCGAAAGCGGCTATGCCTGCATGCATGCGCTGCTGCGCCACACGCCGCGGCCCAGCGCCGTGTTCGTGGCCAACGACCTGATGGCGCTGGGCGCACTGTGCGCCGCGCATGAATGCGGCGTGGACGTGCCGGGCGACATCTCGGTGGTGGGCTTTGACGACATCGAGCTGGCCCGCTTCAGCAGCCCGCCGCTGACCACCGTCGCCCAGCCCAAGCAGCGCATCGCGGCGCTGGCGGTGGACATGCTGCTCGAACGCATCGAAGGGCGCCGCGCCGATGCACGCAAGGTGGTGCTGCAGCCCGAGCTGCGGGTGCGGGCTTCCAGTGGAGCGGCGCGATGAGCAGCACGTTGACCAGCCCAGCCATCGTCGTGCTCGGCAGCCTGAACATGGACCTGCTGATGCG
>NZ_CAXFDV010000484.1:0-5886 GCF_964001545.1 uncultured Aquincola sp. | reverse complement strand
GGGCCGGCTCATCGGCAGCCAGCAGGTGCTGACCGAAACCCGCTTTGCCACCGTGCAGGCCGGCATGACGGTGGACCAGCTGCGCCAGACCCTGGGCCGCCCGGCGCGCATCTGGGGCGTGCGCTACCACGACCAGACGGTGTGGAGCTACCGCTACGACACGCCCTTCTGCCAGCTCTTCCACGTCGGCATCACGCCCGCCGGCGTGGTGGAAGACACCAGCTTCGGCCCCGATCCGGCCTGCGACGTGGACGAACGGCGCTTTCCGTTCATGCGCTGAGCTTCGGCGTCATGCGGTGGATGCGGCGGTGTAGCCCATCGCGGCACTGACGGCCTGGGCTTCCTCCCGCACCGCCTGCGCCGCCGCGCCGCCCGCCGACGCATCGAAGCCGCCCGTCGGCCCCAGCACCGTCAGCGCCGCGCACACACGGCCGGCATGGTCGAACACCGGCGCGCTCACCGCGCTGATGCCGCGCAGGTTGGTGTCCTTGACCACGGCACACCCGTCGGCCAGCACGCTCTCGGCCAGCCGGCCGATGGGGTCGGCCGCATCCAGCTGGGCACGCAGCTCGGTCGGCGCCTCGGCCAGCTCCTGCTCGGCCATCGCACGCAGGCGGGCGTCGTCACGCTGCCAGGCCAGCAGCACCCGGCCGGTGGCCGACCACAGCAGCGGCAGCACCGAGCCCACGCGGGCGTTCACCGAGATGGGCAGCCACGGCTCCTCGAAGCGCACGATGGTGGCTCCCTTGTTGCCCAGCACCGCCACGAAGCAGGTGAGCGACAGCGCCTCGCGCAGCCGGCCCAGCGAGGCTTCGGCCGCGCGGATGGGCTCGGCCTGCCGCATGGCGGCCAGCCCCAGCGCGATGGCCTCCGCACCCAGCAGGTACTGCTGCGAGCCAGCGGCCTGGGTGACGAAGCCCTCTTCCACCAAGCTGGCCAGGTAGCGGTGCACCTTGGCCGGGCTTTCGCCCACATGGGCGGCCAGCACGCTCAGGCTGGCACGCCCGCCCAGCCGGCCCAGGCCCTTGAGCACCGCCAGGCCGGTTTCCGCCGCCTGCACGCGCTGGCGACGCTCTCGGCCACGGGGCGCGGGTGGGGCTTCGGGCAGGTCAGACGTGCTCATGGCGCTGAGGGTATGCCCGCTGCCGGCATTACGCAATGCGTATCAAACTTACGCTATGCATGATGACGGCCACAGCGCCGAGGAGACTGGCTTGAACACTTCCCGGACCCGTGGCGCGCCGCGCCGCCTGGTGATCGGCCTGGCCACCGGACTGGCGCTGGCCGCCACGCTGGGCACCGCATCCAGCGCTTTTGCGCAGGCGGCTGCCTACCCCAGCAAGCCCATCCGCTGGCTGGTGCCTTATGCCGCCGGCGGCGGCTCGGACTTTCTGGCGCGCACGGTGGCGCAGTCGCTGTCGGCCAAGACGGGCCAGCAGGTCATCGTGGAAAACAAGCCGGGCGGCAACACCGCCATCGCCGCCTCGGAGACGGCGCGTTCGGCCGCCGACGGCTACACCGTGCTGTCGGCCGACAACGGCACCATGGTGTTCAACCCGGCGCTGTACAAGAGCCTGACCTACAACGTGAAGGACCTGGCGCCGGTCACGTTGATGGGCCGCTTCCCGATGATCCTGGTGGTGGGCCCGGCCAGCACCGCCACCAATGCCAAAGACTTCATCGCCCAGGCCAAGGCCAAGCCGGGCGGCATCAACTACGCTTCGGCCGGCGCGGGCAGCCCGCACCATCTGGCGATGGAACTGCTCAAGAGCGAGGCGGGGCTGTTCATGGTGCACGTGCCCTACCGCGGCGCTGCCCCGGCGCTGGCCGAAGTGGCCGGCGGCCAGGTGCCCGCGATGATGGTGGACCTGGCCGCGGGCGCCGCCTTCATCAAGGCCGGCAAGGTCAAGGCGTTGGCGGTGGCCAATGCCACGCGCCTGCCGCAGCTGCCCGAGGTGCCCACCTTCGCCGAGCTGGGCATGAAGAACGTGGAAGCCGCCGCGCTGGTGGGCGTGGTGGTGGCCGGCAGCACGCCGCCCGACACCATCGCCGCACTCAACAAGCAGCTGGTGGCCGCCATCAACGACCCGGCGGTGAACAAGCGCATGGTGGAGTTCGGCGTCGAGCCGGTGGGCAACACGCCTGCGCAATACACCGACCTGCTGGCCAAGGAAACCACCCGCTGGCACAAGCTGATCCGCGACTTGAAGATCACTTTGGACTGACCCATGCAGCAAACCGGCACTTGCCCGGTGGCCCACGGCGCCGCCGCTGTTTCTTCGGTGGCACCCAACGGCTGCCCGGTGAGTGCCGGGGCCGCCGCCTTCGACCCCTTCGGCGACGGCTACCAGCAAGACCCGCCCGAGTACCTGCGCTGGGCGCGTGAGCAGGAGCCCATCTTCTACAGCCCGCAGCTGGGCTACTGGGTGGTCACGCGCTACGCGGCCATCAAGGCCATCTTCCGCGACAACCTCACCTTCAGCCCGTCCATCGCGCTGGAGAAGATCACGCCCACCGGCCCCGAGGCCAATGCGGTGCTGGCCAGCTACGGCTATGCGATGAACCGCACGCTGGTCAACGAGGACGAGCCGGCCCACATGCCGCGCCGCCGGGTGCTGATGGAGCCCTTCACGCCCGAGGCACTGAAGCACCATGAGCCCATGGTGCGCGAGCTCACGCGCACCTACATCGACCGCTTCATCGACAGCGGCCGTGCCGACCTGGTGGACCAGATGCTGTGGGAAGTGCCGCTGACCGTGGCGCTGCACTTCCTGGGCGTGCCCGAAGAAGACATGGACACGCTGCGGCGCTACTCCATCGCCCACACGGTGAACACCTGGGGCCGGCCCAGGCCCGAGGAGCAGGTGGCCGTGGCCCATGCGGTAGGCAACTTCTGGCAGCTGGCCGGTAAGGTGCTGGACAAGATGCGCCAGAACCCCGACGCCCCGGGCTGGATGCAATACGGCCTGCGCCAGCAGAAGCTGCACCCCGAGGTGGTGACCGACTCGTACCTGCACTCGATGATGATGGCCGGCATCGTGGCCGCGCACGAGACCACGGCCAATGCCACCGCCAATGCGATGAAGCTGCTGCTGCAGCACCCCGAGGCCTGGCAGGCGCTGTGCGAAGACCCCGGCCTCATTCCCAACGCGGTGGAAGAGTGCCTGCGCCACAACGGCTCGGTGGCCGCCTGGCGGCGCCTGGTCACGCAGGAAGCGGTGGTCGAAGGCATGCGGCTGCCCGCAGGCAGCAAGCTGCTCATCGTCACCTCGTCGGCCAACCATGACGAGCGCCACTTCGGTGATGCCGACCTGTTCGACATCCGCCGCGAGAACGCCAGCGACCACCTCACCTTCGGCTACGGCGCGCACCAGTGCATGGGCAAGAACCTGGCGCGCATGGAAATGCAGGTGTTCCTCGAAGCCTTCACCCGCCGGCTGCCGCACATGCGCCTGGCCGAGCAGCGCTTCAGCTACGTGCCCAACACCTCGTTCCGCGGGCCGGAACATGTGTGGGCGGAATGGGACCCGGCGCTGAACCCCGAGCGCCGCGACCCGACGCTGCGCGAGGCGCACACCCCGCTGCGCATCGGCGAGCCTTCGGCCCATGCCATCTCACGGCCGCTGGTGGTGCAGGCGCTGCAGCCGGTGGCCGAAGGCATCGTGCAGCTCACGCTGGCCGCGGCCGATGGCCGTGCGCTGCCGCGCTGGGCCCCGGGTGCGCACATCGACGTGGCCTGCGGCGACACCGGCCTGTCGCGCCAGTACTCCTTGTGCGGCGACCCGGCCGATGCCACGCAGTGGCAGATCGCGGTGCTGCGCGAGCCGCACAGCCGCGGCGGCTCGGCCTGGGTGCACAGCCAGCTGAAGCTGGGCGACAAGCTGCAGGTGCGCGGCCCGCGCAGCCACTTCCGCATGGACGAATCGGCGGCCGAGCTGGTGTTCGTGGCCGGCGGCATCGGCATCACGCCCGTCAGCGCGATGGCCCACCGCGCGAAGCAGCTGGGCCTGCGCTACACGCTGCACTATTGTGGCCGCCGCCGCGCCAGCATGGCCTATGTGAACGAGCTGCAGGCCTTGCATGGCGAGCACCTGCACCTGTACGTGGGCGAAGAGGGCCGCCGGTTGTATGTGGCCGCCTTGCTGGCCACCCCGCGTGCCGGCGTGCAGGTGGTGGCCTGCGGCCCCGAGCGGCTGCTGCAGGCGCTGGAACAGGCCTGCCAGGCCTGGCCCGCAGACACCCTGCGGGTGGAGCACTTCAGCAGCACGCTGGGCACGCTGGACCCTGCCAAGGAACACGGCTTCGAGGTGGAGCTGAAGGACTCCGGCCTGGTGATCCCGGTGCGCCCCGACCAGACGCTGCTGCAAGCCCTGCGCGCGGCCAACGTCGACGTGCAGAGCGATTGCGAAGAGGGCCTGTGCGGCTCCTGTGAGGTGCGGGTGCTGGCCGGTCAGGTGGACCACCGCGACGTGGTGCTCACCCGCACCGAGCGCGAAGCCAACGACCGCATGATGGCCTGCTGCTCGCGGGCCTGCGGTGATCGGCTGACGCTGGCTTTGTGAACCCCTGCGGCGCGTACATCCGCAACTACAGCGGCGCCGCCAGCCAGTGCACCGCGAAGTGCTGCTTGGGGTCGGTCCACACCGTGCCCGGCGTGAAGCCGGCCTGTCGCGCCAGGCGGCGAAAGCCTTCGACGGTGAACTTGTGCGAGTTCTCGGTGTGCAGCGTCTGGCCTTCCAACACCTGGAAGCTTTCGCCGTCCAGCCGCACGGCCTGGGTGCGGCGGCTCACCAGGTGCATCTCGATGCGCTGCAGCCGCGGCTCGTAGAACGCGTAGTGCGCAAACTGCCGGGTGTCGAAGTCGGTGCCCAGCTCGCGGTTGGCCCGTTCCAGCAGGTTCAGGTTGAAGGCCGCGGTCACGCCGGCCGCGTCGTTGTAGGCCGCATGCAGCAGCGCCGGATCCTTCACCAGGTCGGTGCCGATCAGCAGGCCACCGCCACGCAGCAGCTCGGCCGCCTGGCGCAAGAAGGTCACTGCTTCATCGGGCGCGAAGTTGCCGATCGAAGAGCCCGGGAAAAAGCCCACCCGCTGCGGCCGGCTGCCGTCGGCCATCGGCGGCAGCTGGATGGGCTTGGTGAAGTCGGCCGCCAGCGGCTGCACGTCCAGCCCCGGGTGGTCGCGGCGCAGTGCCGCGGCGGCGCCTTGCAGGTGCTCGGCCGAGATGTCGATGGGCACGAAGCGGCGCGGGCGCTGCATGGCGGCCAGCAGCAGCCGCACCTTGGTGGCCGAGCCGGCGCCGAACTCGATCAAGTCAGCCTCGGGCCCGATCAGTGCGGCCATCTCTTCGGCATGCCGGTCCAGCAGCGCCAGCTCGGTGCGGGTGGGGTAGTACTCGGGCAGCTCGCAGATGCGGTCGAACAGCGCCGAGCCCGCCGCGTCGTAGAAGAACTTGGGCGAGATGCGGTGCGGCTGTTCCACCAGTGCCTGCCGCAGGGCACGCGCAAATTCGCGGGCCGGTGGTTCGGCGGGTGCGGCGTCTTTGGACGACGGCGCGCGGGCGGCGGCGGGTTCTGCGGTGCGGGGCATCGGCAGTTCGGGATAGGCCATCGTCAGTTGCTCCTTCAGCGGATGTCGCGGGCCAGGCGCAACCCGCTGAATTGCCAGCGCGCGGCTGGCGGAAAAAAGTTGCGGTAGCTCAGGCGGGCATGGCCGGGCGGCGTGGCGCAGCTGGCACCGCGCAGCACCACCTGGCCCACCATGAACTTGCCGTTGTATTCGGCGGCCGGCCCCCCCAGCGGCACGAAGCCGGGGTAGGGGTCGTAGGAAGAGCGAGTCCACTCCCACACCTCGTGCAGGCCCTGGGGCACGGCGCTGTCTTCCAGTGCC
>NZ_CAXFDV010000483.1:0-13671 GCF_964001545.1 uncultured Aquincola sp. | reverse complement strand
GGCCAGCAGGCGGTAGCCGTCGAACTTCATCTCGTACAGCCACTCGCCTTCGGTGGGCACGCCTTCGACCAGCGTGGCCAGTTGCGGGGCCAGGGCCTCGGGCAAGCGCACGCGCGGGGCGGTGGTGCGTTGAGCCGTCTTGGCGGGCTTCGGTGTCGCGACCTTCGTCCTGGTGCTGGCGGCGGGCTTCGACGGCGCCTTTTTGGCCGCCTTCTTGGTGGCCGCAGCCTTGGTGGCCGCCTTCGCCGCGCCGATCATCGCGTCGCTGAGCACGCTGCCCGGCTCGGCTTCTGTCACGCTGTACTCGGCCGCCGGCCGCATCGCATCGTCGTGCTCCTTGATCAGCAGCCAGGGTGTCTGCCGCTCGTTGCCGCGGCCGCGCATGCGCACCAGGGTCCAGCGGCCGGCCAGCTTGTGGCCATGCAGCCGGAACTTGAGCTTGCCGGCGGCGAGGCCGGCGCGGGCATCGCCCTCGGGCTGCCAGGTGCCGTTGTCCCAGACGATGACCTGGCCGGCGCCGTAGTGGCCTTCCGGAATGGTGCCCTCGAAGCTGGCGTAGTCCAGCGGGTGGTCTTCCACCTCCACGGCCATGCGCCGCTCATGCGGGTCGAGGCTGGGGCCCTTGGGCACCGCCCAGCTCTTGAGCGTGCCGTCCAGTTCCAGCCGGAAGTCGTAGTGCAGGTTGCGCGCCGCGTGCTTTTGGATCACGAAGTGCAGGTCGCCGCCGCTGGCCTGGCCGCCCTGCGGCTCCGGCGTGGCGCGAAAGTCGCGTTTGTCCCGGTAGCGCTGCAGCGGGTCGGCCATGGGCGGTATGGGATGGGCCGTGCCTCAGCGCCACCAGGCCGCCAGGCCCAGCGCAGTGGCAAAGCCGATCCACAGGATCGACGGGTAGAGCCAGCGCGCCGCCGGCGCATGGGCGCGCCACACGCGACGGGTGGTCATGATGACCAAGGCCAGGGAGGCGACGTTCGCGACGGCCGACAGCCCGGTCTCGAAGCCGAGCGTCAGCACCGGGTAGGCCAGGCCCCAGGCCATCAAAGCCACCACCCAGCGGGCGGCGCGGCGGCCGACGGCGCCGGCCTGCCACACCCGCCAGCGGGCATAGCCCCACATCGGGAAGATCAATGCCCACATCAGCCCGACGAACCAGCCCGGTGGCGCCAGCCGCAGGCTGCTGAAGGCGGGGTCGGCACCGGTCGTGCCGGTGGCGAACAGCAACCCGTTGCCCACAAGCACCAGCAGCAGGGGCACGCCCATGCTCCACCAGCGGGCGGCGCGCGTGGGCCTGTTCCAGGGCGCCAGCGGCTCGGCAAGGTCCTGCCCGCGGCGCATCGGGGGCAGTGAGGGGCGTGTGGCGGTGGTGGTCATGGTGGTGGCAGCCTTTGCGCGACTATCGCCCGGCATGCGGCGTGCCACCCGTCGGCGCCAAACGCAACCATTTGTAGGACGGGCGGCAGCCGCGAGTGTGAGAACGCAGGCTGGCGTCTACCAGCCTGGCTGTGTCGTCCATCCCGCGGGAAACCCGAGTTCGGCCGGCTCGACGTCCGGGTACCGCTGGAAGATGGCCGTCAACTCCGCCTTCCAACGATGCGGCAGACCTGTTTGGACGAGAAGGAAGTGCACCACGGTCGCGGCTGCATAGAACGACTTTTGATCTGCGAACTTGATGCCGGCAGATTTGTAATTGGCAGGAGCCACTCCCAGCCGCACCCTCAGCAATTGCCCATGGTGCGCCGCCACATTGCGGACTACGGTCAGCGTGTGGATCCACGACTGGAACACCTCCACTTGATCAACGCCAAAGCGCTTGGAGATGGCCTTCTTGTCGCGCGTCGCGCAGGATGGCGTAGGTGCGTGACCACAATCCGAAGGTCACGCACTCACTGATGGACCAGCTTGGCGGCAGGTAAGGATCGTCGTGGCGGTTGAAGTAGTGCGCGACGAACCGCTTGCCCTCGGCGCGACGCACCTCCTCTTCGATCTTGCGGATCAGCTGGCCGACGCCCCAGTCGCGCGTGGGCTTGAAGATGGCCGTGTTCAAGAACCAGTGCGGTGAATGCCGCAAGCTCAGGTAGTTCGCCATGACCGTGCGGATGGCCACCTCCAGCCGATCAATGGCTTCGATGGTGGCCGCTCTCAACTCGCGGTCCAGCTCGCAGCGCGCTGCAATTTGCTCGAAGGTGTAGCCGGCGGGGAAGCGCTTGGTGGCCGGATCGACCACATGAAACCAGTAGCCTTTGAGGCGGTAACCGCCAACACCGCGCAGGTAGGCCAGCGCCATTGGTTCGGTGGCAGCCGATACGACAAGGCCCCGGTCTTTCAACTTCTGCAGCAACTGCTCAGGGGTCGCGGCGACTTTGCTGAAAGGAACCTTGGCCAAGAATCCGTCGGTTGGAACAACTTCCGCCCAAAGAAAACCCGCCTTTTGCACGTCTGCCTGAATGCAGAACCCTGACCGAGATCAGGACGTGTGGCGGGTGTGTTGGGCTGGATTGTACGGCGAATCACCCCACCGGCCCGGTGCTGCCCCGGTCGATCAGCTGCCAGGGCAGCTCGCAGCCGCGCACCGGTTCTTCGGCGTCCAGTGCGGCCAGGAGGGCGCGCGCGGTGGCGCGGCCGATCTCTTCGCGCGGCGGGCGCACGGTGGACAGGCGCGGGCGCATCTGGTTGCCCAGCGGAAAGTCGCCGAAGCCCACCACCGACAGCGCCTGCGGCACCGCCACGCCGGTGGCCTGGGCTTCCAGCAGCAGGCCGCAGGCCAGCTGGTCGTTGGCCACGCCCACGGCAGTGATGCGGCCATGGTCGGCGCTGCGCAGCGGGCCCAGCAGCGCGCGGCCGGCGTCGAACACGTCGCCCGCATTGGCGCGGAACACCCGCACCTGCGCCCCGGCCGCCTGAACCGCCTGCAAGAAGCCTTCGCAGCGGTCGCTGGCGCGGTAGTCTTCCGACACCGCGCTGGCCACGAAGGCGAGCGAGCGGTGGCCCAGGGCCAACAAGTGCTCGGCCACCGCGCGGCCCACCGCATGGTGGTCGAAGCCGATCTGCGGCAGCGCCGGTGCACCATCGGCCGCTGGCGCGGCATGGCTGCAGTCCCAGATCTCGACCACCGGCGTGCCGGCCTGCTGCGCATCGCGCAACAGGCGCAGCGCGCCGGGCGTGTGGTGGCGGCCGGTGACCACCAGCGCGGCGGGGCCCCAGCCGGCCAGCGCGCGCAGCTGGGCTTCTTCGCGTTCCAGCGAATAGCCGGTGGGCATCAGCAGCAGCTCGTATTCGGTGTCGTGCAGGCCATCGACCAGGCCCTGGATCGACTCGCCGAAGATGGAATGGCCGACGTTGGGGATCAGCGCCGCCACCATGCGTGAGCGCCCACTGGCCAGCTGGCCCGCCTGCAGGTTGCGCACATAGCCGGTCTGCGCAATGGCGGCCTGGATGCGCTCGGCCGTGTCGGGCGCCACCAGGTGCGGCTCGCGCAGGTAGCGCGAGACGGTGATGCGCGTGACCTGCGCCACCGCGGCCACGTCGTGCAGCGTGGGGCGTCCATGGCCGCGGCGCGGCCGGCGCCCGTTCTCAGCCGTTGTTTCGTTCATCGCATCGGGTTTCCCTGAATGGCAGCGATTATGTTGCGCGCTTAATGTTACCGCTAACACGCGACACGGATCACCGCCCCATGCCCCCACGCAAAACATTGGCCGAGCTGCGCAGCCGTCGCTGGTTTGCCGCCACCGACATGCGGGCCTTTGCACACCGCCAGCGCATGCAGCAGATGGGCCTGCGGCGCGAAGACGTGCTCGACCATCCCATCATCGCCATCGTCAACACCTGGAGCGATCTGTCGCCCTGCCACGCCCACCTGCGTGAGCGGGCCGAGGCCGTCAAGCGCGGCGTGCTGATGGCCGGCGGCATGCCCTTCGAGCTGCCCGCCATGAGCCTGGGCGAGGTGATGGTCAAGCCCACCACCATGCTGTACCGCAACTTCCTGGCGATGGAGGTGGAAGAGCTGCTGCGCTCGCTGCCCATCGACGGCGTGGTGCTGCTGGCCGGCTGCGACAAGACCACCCCTGCCACGGTGATGGGCGCCATCAGCGCCGGGCTGCCCACGCTGTTCTGCGCCGCCGGCCCGATGCTCAGCGACCGCTACCTGCAGCCCGGCCAGCCGCCACGCACCGTGGGCGCCGGCACCCACACCCGCATGTTCTGGGACGAGTACCAGGCCGGCCACATCAGCGAGCCCGAGTGGGTGAAGCTGGAAGCGCACATGACCCGAGCGCCCGGCACCTGCAACACCATGGGCACCGCCAGCACCATGACGGCCATCGTCGAGGCGCTGGGACTGGCCCTGCCAGGCAGCACCGCCATTCCGGCGATGGACGCCGGCCACACGCGCATGGCCACCAGCTGCGGCGAACGCATCGTCGGCCTGGTGTGGGAAGACTTGAAGCCCGCCGACCTGCTGACGACCGGCGCCTTCCGCAACGCGGCGGTGGTGCAGATGGCGCTGGGCGGCTCCACCAACGCGGCGGTGCACCTGCTGGCCATGGCCCGCCGCGCCGGCGTGGCGTTGACGCTGGACGACCTGGACGCCATCGCGCGCCAGGTGCCGGTGCTGGCCAACCTGTTTCCCAGCGGCGACCGGCTGATGGAGGACTTCCATTACGCGGGTGGCCTGCCCGCCCTGATGGACCGGGTGCGCGCCCACCTGTCGCTGGGCGAGATGACGGTGACCGGCCGCACGCTGGGCGAGAACATCGACGGCCGCCGCAGCCTGGACGACGAGACCATACGCCCGCTGGATCGGCCGGTGAGCGCCGACGGCGCCCTGGCCGTGGTGCGCGGCAACCTGGCGCCCGATGGCGCGGTGATGAAGGTGAGCGCCGCCAGCCCGCAGCTGCTGTGCCATGAAGGCCGCGCGCTGGTGTTCGATTCACCCGCCGAGATGGTGGCGCAATGCAATGACCCCGACCTGGACTGCGACGAGACCACGGTGATGGTGCTGCGCTATGCCGGCCCGGTGGGCGCGCCCGGCATGCCCGAATGGGGCGGCCTGCCCATCCCGCGGAAGCTGCTGGCCCGCGGCGTGCGCGACATGGTGCGCATCTCCGACGCGCGCATGAGCGGCACCCACTACGGCAGCTGCGTGCTGCACGTGAGCCCCGAGGCCGCCATCGGCGGGCCGCTGGCGCTGGTGCGCACCGGCGACCGCATACGCCTGGACGTGGCCGCCCGCTCGCTGCAGCTGCTGGTGCCCGACGAAGAACTGGCCCAACGCCGCGCGGCCTGGCAGCCGCCGCCGCCGGCCGCCGCCCGGGGCTACACCCGGCTGTACCAGCAGCATGTGACGCAGGCGCATGAAGGCTGCGACTTCGACTTCCTGCAAGGGCCGGACGCTAGCCCGGAACCGGCCATTTTCTAAGCACGAAATCCGCAGCAACGGCGGATAAAACCGCATATCTGCTTGCGCCCAGCACTTCTACCATCCGCCGCCCTATGAACGCCTTTCACACCTTGCTGCACACCCCGGCCAGCCCGCCCGCGCTGGGCACCTGGATCATGTCCGCCAGCCCGCTGGTGGCCGAGGCGATGGGCCATGCCGGCTTCGGCTGGGCGGTGATCGACATGGAGCACACGCCGCTGGACCAGATGGAGCTGATCCACCTGCTGCAGGCGGTGGCCGGCACGCCCATGAAGCCGGTGGTGCGCGTGCCCTGGAACGATGCGGTGACCATCAAGCGCGTGCTGGACGCCGGCGCCACCACGCTGCTGGTGCCCTTCGTGCAAAGCGCGGAAGAGGCACGCGATGCGGTGGCCGCCACCCGCTACCCGCCCGAAGGCCGGCGCGGCATGGCCGGCATGAGCCGGGCCTCACGCTTCGGCACCGCGCCCGACTACCTGCGCACGGCCAACCAGGGCCTTTGCGTCATCGTGCAGCTGGAAACCACCGAGGCCATCGGCCAGCTGGAAGCCATTGCCGCGGTGCCGGGGGTGGATGCGCTTTTCATCGGCCCGGGCGACCTGTCGGCCACCATGGGCCATGTGGCCCAGCTCACCCACCCGGCGGTGCTGGAGATCACCGCGCAGGCGGTGCAGCGTGCCAAGGCGGTGGGCAAGCCCATCGGCACCGTGGGCGGCACCGTGGAGGTGGTGCAGCGCTACCGCGCGATGGGCTTCGACTTCACCGCCATCGCCTCCGACCTGGGGCTGCTGATGCGCAGCGCGCAGGCGGCCATCGGCGCGCTGGGCCAGCCGCCCGCCGAAGGCAGCACCGTGAGCGGGGGCTACTGATGGCTGCGGTCGAACTGCGGGGCGTCAAGAAGAGCTACGACGGCAAGGTGCCGGTCATCCACGGCATCGACCTGGAGATCAAGCAGGGCGAGTTCTGTGTGTTCGTCGGCCCTTCGGGCTGCGGCAAGAGCACGCTGCTGCGCATGATCGCAGGGCTGGAAAGCATCACCGGTGGCGAGGTGCGCATCGGCGGCCAGGTGGTCAACGACAAGCCGCCCCGGGCCCGCGACATCGCAATGGTGTTCCAGGACTATGCGCTGTACCCGCACAAGAGCCTGTACGACAACATGGCCTTCGGCCTGCGGCTGCGCAAGACGCCCGAGGACGAGATCAAGCGCCGCGTGGGCGACGCGGCACGGCTGCTGCGCATCGACCACATGCTGGACCGCAAGCCGGCGGCCTTGTCGGGCGGCCAGCGCCAGCGGGTGGCCATCGGCCGCGCCATCGTGCGCCAGCCCGAGGTGTTTTTGTTCGACGAGCCGCTGTCCAACCTCGACGCCCAGCTGCGCCATGAGATGCGCACCGAGATCAAGCGCCTGCACCAGCGGCTGGGCGCCACCATGATCTACGTGACGCACGACCAGGTGGAGGCGATGACCCTGGCCGACCGCATCGCGGTGCTGAGCGCCGGCCGCAAGATGCAGTACGACACGCCCGACACCGTCTACAACCGGCCGGCGGCGCTGTTCGTGGCCGGCTTCACCGGCGCGCCGCCGATGAACCTGGTGAGCGCCCAGCTGGCCGATGGCCATGCCGACCTGGGCGACGGCCTGCGGCTGCGCCTGCCCGCCCCGCTGGACCGCCACAGCGGCCGGCTGACGCTGGGCGTGCGGCCCGAGAACCTGCGCCTGGCGCCGCAGCCGGGCGACCTGGCGCTGCCGGCCACCGTCTCGCTGCTGGAGCCGCTGGGCGCCGAGACGCTGGTCACCGCCCGCCTGGGTGCGGTGGACATGGTGGCGCGGCTGCCGGCGCAGTTCCGCGAAGCGCCGGGCACCCGCTTCACGCTGCATGTGCAGCCGGCGCACCTGCACCTGTTCGACCCCGAGACCGGTGACGCACGGGCCTGACCCCACAAGACGACGAGGAGAAGACACCATGAAGAACCCCCGCACCCTGACCGGCGCCCTGCTGGCCGCCCTGCTGCTGGCCGGCAGCGCCACCCATGCGCTGGCCGACACCAAGCTGCGCGCCTTTGCCGGCGGCTCGGGCCAGCGGCCCGACCTGATGCGCAAGCTGTTCGACCAGTACCAGCAGCGCAACCCCGGCGTCACCATCGAGGTGGAGACCGGCGGCGCCACGTCTGAGCTGCAGCGCCAGTACCTGGGCACGGTGCTCAATGCCAAGGACTCGTCGATCGACCTCTTCATGATCGACATCGTCAACCCGGCGCAGTACGCCGGCGCCAACTGGGTGGAACCGCTCAACGCCTACGTCGGCGAGCCGGCGGTGGCCATGAAGCCCTACCTGCCCGCCTATGCGCAGGCCAACGTGATCGACGGCAAGGTGGCGGCGATGCCGGCCTTTGCCGATGCGATGTTCATGTACTACCGCAAGGACCTGCTGGACAAGTACAAGATCGCCGAGCCCAAGACCTGGGACGAACTGGCCGCTGCGGCCAAGAAGATCCAGCAGGCCGAGGGCGATGCCAACCTGCAGGGCCTGTCCATCCAGGGCGCGCCCATCGAAGGCGCGGTGTGCACCTTCCTGCTGCCCTACTGGAGCCAGGGCAAGGAGCTGAACGATGCCGCGGGCCGGCTGACGCTGGACAAGGACGCCGCCGTCAAGGGCATCAACCAGTGGCTGGCCATGGTGGACCAGGGCGTCATCAAGAAGAACGTGGCCGAGGTGAAGACGCCCGACACGGTGAACGAATTCAAGGCCGGCCAGGTGGTGTTCGCCATCAACTGGGGCTTTGCCTGGGACCGCTTCAACACCGACAAGGACAGCAAGGTGTCAGGCAAGGTGGGCGTGATGCCGCTGCCCGCGGTGGCCGGCGGCAAGAGCGCCACCTGCCTGGGCGGCTGGCAGTGGTCGGTCAGCGCCTTCAGCAAGAACAAGGCAGAGGCCGCCAAGCTGGTGAAGTTCCTGGCCAGCCCCGAGGCCAGCAAGTTCCTGGCGGCCGAAGGCAGCCTGCTGCCCACCTCGCTGGCGGTGTACCAGGACGCCGACGTGCTCAAGGCCGTGCCCTGGTTCAAGGACGCAGGCGCGGTGGTGGGCGCCGGCCGCAGCCGGCCGCTGTCGCGCGACTACGGCCAGGTGAGCGACGTCATCCGCACCTCGGTCAGCGCCGCGCTGGCCCGCACCAAGAAGCCGGAAGAAGCCGTCGCCGAGATCGAGAGCCGCCTGCGCCGCGTGATGCGCTGAGTAGCCGCGACCTGCCTGCCCCATGAACGCCCTGGACCGCCTGCGCGATCCCAGCGACCGTACGCTCGCCGTGCTGATGCTGGCGCCCGCCTTCCTGCTGCTGGCGCTGATCGTGGTCTACCCGATCGGCCGGCTGCTGTGGAACAGCTTCTTCGACCTGCGGCTGTCCGGCGGCGGCGAGGCCCGCTTCGTCGGCTTCGAGAACTACCTGCTGGTGCTCACCGACAAGGACTTCTGGAACGCCACCCGCAACACCGTGCTCATCACGCTGATCACGGTGCCCGGCGCGCTGGTGGTGGGGCTGGGGCTGGCGATGCTGGCCAACCTGCCCTTTCGGCGGCAGTGGCCGGTGCGGCTGGCGCTGCTGCTGCCCTGGGCGCTGCCGCTGGCCTTTGCCGGCCTCATCTTCGCGTGGTTCTTCCACTCGGAATACGGCGTGGTCAACGACCTGGCGCGGCGCCTGGGTGCCAGCGAAGCGCGCATGTGGCTGCTGCAGCCCACGTTCGCCTTCGCGGCCATCTGCCTGACCATCATCTGGAAGACCAGCAGCTTCATGGCGCTGATCCTGCTGGCCGGCCTGCAGATGATCCCCCAGTCGCTGTACGAGGCGGCCGAGGTCGACGGCGCCAGCCGCTGGCAGCAGTTCTGGCAGATCACGATCCCGATGCTGATGCCTTCCATCATCGTGGCGCTGATCTTTCGCACCATCACCGCGCTGCAGACCTTCGACATTCCCTACACCATGACCAAGGGCGGCCCGGGCAATGCCACCGAGACGCTGGCCATGCTGATCCACAAGACCACGATCGACTACCTGGACGTGGGCTACGGCTCCACGCTGGCGGTGTTCATGTTCCTGCTGTCGCTGGTGGTCACCGGCTTTTACCTGCGCCGCATCGGGAGAAGTGCATGAGGCAGCCCGAGAACCTCTTCAGCGCGCGGGCGCTGCGGCTCATCGCCGCGGCCATCGTGGTGGTCAACGGCTTCTTCCCGGCGGTGTGGATCCTGCTCACCTCGCTCAAGACCGAGTCCGAGCTGGTGCGCAAGCCCATCACCTACCTGCCGCACGAGCTGGTGCTGAGCAACTACGTGCAGGCCTTCACCGACCAGCCGCTGCTCAAGTACCTGGGCAACAGCCTGGTGGTGGCGCTGGTGTCCACCGCGGTGTCGCTGGTGGTGGCGGCGCTGGCGGCCTATGCGATTGCGCGGCTCAACCTGCGCCACCGGCAGCTGGTGCTCACCTGCATCGTGGCCTCCAGCATGTTCCCGCTGGTCACGCTGCTGGTGCCCATCTTCGAGACGATGCGCCACCTGTCGCTGCTCAACACCTACACCGCGCTGGTGCTGCCCTACACCGTGCTCAGCCTGCCGGTGTGCACGCTGGTGCTGGTGAGCTTCTTCCAGAGCATTCCCAAGGACCTGGAGAACGCCGCGATGATCGACGGCTGCACCCGCCTGGGCGCCCTGTGGCGCGTGGTGGTGCCGCTGGCCGCGCCCGGTGTGTTCACCGCCGGCATCCTGGCCTTCGTCAATGCCTGGGACGAATTCCTGCTCGCGCTGTCGCTCAACGCCAGCGCTTCCATGCGCACCCTGCCCGTCGGCATCTCGCTCTACCAGGGCGAATTCACCTTCCCGTGGCCGGTGATCTCGGCCGCGCTGGTGGTGGCCATCGTGCCCATTGCAGTGCTGATCGCACTGTTCCAGGAACGCGTGGTGGGCGGGTTGACGCAAGGCGGCCTCAAGGGGTGAGGAGGCCGGGATGAACACACACAACCGGAGAATGTGGATGAAGAAGACGACGATCACGCTGCTGGCCCTGGCGGCCGCGGCTGCGGCCCCGGCCGCGATGGCGCAAAGCACGGTCACGGTGTTCGGCCGTGTCGACGTGGGCCTGCAGCACATCGACAACGGCGCCAAGACCAGCCGCGTGGACAGCGGCACCTACACCGCCTCGCGCCTGGGCTTCCGGGGCACCGAAGACCTGGGCGGCGGCCTGACAGCGCTGTTCTTCCTGGAGTCGGGCATCAGCGCCGACACCGGCAATGCGGCGGGCGGCACGCGCTTCTTCAACCGCGGCTCGTACGTGGGCTTGAGCAGCAAGGACTGGGGCACCGTGACCCTGGGCCGGCAGTACACGCCCATCTTCTGGCCCTTCCTGTTCGCCGACGATGCCGGCCCGCTGCGGCTGCACGGCTACAGCGCGGTGCAGTCCATCCAGCGCAGCAACTTCCTGCGCGTGAACAGCGCGGCGCTGCAAAAGCCGGTAGCCAACGGCACCATCGGCTCGGCCGCTTCGGGCGTGTATGCGGTGGGCATCTCGTCGGCCTTCGAGAACAACCTGGTGATCTACAAGACGCCTTCGTTCGGCGGGCTGACGGTCACCGGCGCGGTGGGCGCGGGTGAAGGTTATGGCGACGCCGGCAAGGTGTACGGCGCCAATGCCGAATACAAGTCGGGCCCGCTGTACCTGGGCGCCGGCTACACGCAAAAGCGCGGCCTGGTGGCCGCCACCGGCCGTGAGCAGAAGGTGACCGAGACGATGGTGGGCGGCATGTATTCGGTGACGCCCGAGCTCAACCTGTGGGCCAACGTGCACCCCTGGAAGTACGAGGCCAGCACCGCCAGCGGCGGCAGCATCGACGGGCACGACTACATGGTGGGCGTCTCGTTCAAGCTGCCCACCGGCCAGCTGTGGGCCAACTACGCGGCCAAGCGCATCGACGACTGCAATGCCTGCGATTCCAGCGGCTTCGGCATCGGCTACCACCACCTGCTGAGCAAGCGCACCGAGCTGTACGCCTCGCTGGGCCGGGTGGCCAACGACGACAACGCGGCCAACTCGCTCAATGGCGTCAACCCGCTGCGCGCCGGCCAGTCGGTGCGCGGCATCGGCGTGGGCATCGCCCACCAGTTCTGAAGTAACCCCACGGTGTTGGAAGTGAGCATGGAACCCCTTCTTCGTTACGGCATCATCGGCTGCGGCAGCATGGGCCGCGAGCACATCGAGAACCTGCGCGCCCTGCCCGGCACGCAGGTCACCGCCATCGCCGACGTGGACGCCGGCAGCCGCCAGAAGGCCCAGGCCCTGCTGCCCGACACCGTGCAGGTCTTCGACACCCCGCAGGCGCTGCTGGACAGCGGCGCCTGCGACGCGGTGGTGATCGCCACGCCCAACCACACCCATGCTGGCATCCTGCGCGCCGCGCTGGCCACCGACCTGCACATCCTGGCCGAAAAGCCGCTGGTCACCACCATCGAAGACGGCCTGGCCCTGCTGGCGCTGCAACGCCAGCGCGTGGCCGAAGGTGCCCAGCGTGTGGTGTGGGTGGCGCAGGAATACCGCTACATGCCGCCAGTGGCCGAGATGATCCGTCTGGTGCATGCCGGCGGCGCCGGCAAGCTGCACCAGGTGGCCATCCGCGAGCACCGCGAGCCCTTCTACCCCAAGGTGGGCGACTGGAACCGCTTCTCGGCCAACACCGGCGGCACGCTGGTCGAGAAGTGCTGCCACTACTTCAACCTGATGGACCTCATCCTGCAGGAGCGGCCCACGCGGGTGTTCGCCTCCGGCGGCCAGCGGGTGAACCACCTGGACGAACGCTACGACGGCCGCACGCCCGACATCCTGGACAGCGCCTATGTGATCGTGGAGTACCCCAGCGGCGCCCGTGCGATGCTGGACCTGTGCATGTTCGCCGAGAACTCGGTGGACAACGAACACATCGTGGTGGTGGGCGACCAAGCCCGCTACGAGACGCTGCTGCCTTCACTCACGCTGCGCTGCGGCCGGCGCGCGGACTGGGGCCGGCGCGAGGTCTGGGGCCAGCCTTCGGGCACCGGCCAGGGCGTGTCGGTGCGCCGCGTGTGGGACACCAACATCCGCTACCCGGGCCAGCACTTCGGCGCCTCGTACATCGAGCACCAGCACTTCCTGGCCGCCATCCAAAACGGCACGCCGCCCGAGATCACGCTGGAAGAAGGCCTGCGCAGCGTGGCCACCGGGCTGGCGGCCCACCGCAGCATCGACACCGGCCTGCCGGTGCAGATGGCCGACGTGCTGGCCGACCTGCCTGCCTGACATGAGCCGCCCTTACACCCTCTACCCCTCGCTGCGCGAGCGCGTGGTGTTCATCAGCGGCGGCAGCTCGGGCATTGGCGCCGAGCTGGTGCGGGCCTTCGCCGCGCAAGGCGCGGTGGTGGCCTTTTGCGGCACCCGGCCCGGCGGTGGCGATGCCCTCATCGACGAGCTGCGCCGGGCCGGCCATGCCGCGCCGCACTACCGCGTGTGCGACGTGCGCGACGTGGTGGCCTACCAGGCCGTGCTGCGCGAGCTGATCGCCGAGCTGGGCCCCATCCGCGTGCTCATCAACAACGCCGGTCGCGACGACCGCCATGCGATGGAGGAGGTGACGCCCGAGCTGTGGGACGACCGGCTGTCGCTCAACCTCAAGCACTACTTCTTCGCCATCCAGGCCTGCGCACCGGCGATGGCCGAGGCCGGCGGCGGCGCGGTGGTGAACATGGGCTCGGTCAGCTGGATGCGCGGCCGGCCGCGCCTCGCGGGCTACACCACGGCCAAGGCCGGCATCCTGGGCCTGACGCGCACGCTGGCGCGCGAGCTGGGCGAGCGCAACATCCGCGTCAATGCGCTGGTGCCTGGCGCCATCGTCACCGAACGGCAGACCACGCTGCACCGCGACGCCGCGGCCGACCAGGCCTTCCTGGACGCGCAATGCCTGAAGCTGCGCCTGGACCCCGGCCACGTGGCCCGCGCCACGCTCTTTCTGGCCGCCGACGACAGCGACGGCATGACCGGCCAGCATGTGCTGGTGGATGCGGGCATCGCGCAACAGTCGGTGATCACCTGATCGGCGCCGGCCCTTCCAGCGGCCGCGCCAGGTCGGCCGCCGCTTCCTGCAGCAGCCATTGCCGAAAGGCCACCAGCGCGGGCCGCTCGGCCTGCGCGGGCAGGCAGCACAGGTAGTAGCCGCGCGGCAGCGCCACCGGCAGGTCGAAGGGCACGGCCAG
>NZ_CAXFDV010000482.1:0-2193 GCF_964001545.1 uncultured Aquincola sp. | reverse complement strand
CGACTTGCCGGCGCCGTTGCGGCCGATCAGCGCGACCCGCTCACCCGCTTCCAGCGAAAAGCCCGCGCCATCGAGCAGCGGAACGTGGCCGAAGGCCAGATGGGCGTTGGAAAGGGACAGCAGGGCCATGGTGCAGGGCAATCGGGGGCGGGCAACAGGCGAGCATACCTGCCGGGCCGGTCGCGTCAGGCGCCGGGCTCAGGCCGAAATCGCATGCTCCCCGCCCAGGGCCTCCACCAGGTCTGGGATCAGCTGCCGCAGCTCGCCGGTGGCAATCGCCGCATCGGCTTCGAAGGCTTCGTCCTTTTCCACCTTGGGCAGGCCTTCGAACACACCGTCGAGGAAGGCGATCTTGCGCACCTGGCCGGTGTCGCTGAGCACGAAGGACACGCGGCCCTGCCAGGTGAGCGCCAGCCGCGTGGGCAGCTTGCCGCTGCGGATGTGCTCGCGCACCTCCTCGATGTCCAGCGCATGGCGGGCGTAGCGCACCACCGACTTCATCTCGTCCGGCGACTTCAGCTCGCACTCCCGGTCGATGCTGAAGGCGGCCGGCGGCTCGGTGCCGGCCAGCCAGGCCGACATCACCGCCACCGGCGTTTCGGCCGTCTGCAGCAGCGTGAGCGACAGGCCCTCGCCGGCCTTGACCAGCTGCGTCACCACCTCGTCGGCGCGGTTGGCGCTGCCGCTGTCCACCATCAGCAGGCGCTGCACCGGGTCGATCCACACCTGCACCGCGGCGCGCTTGGCAAAGGCCTGCGGCAGCAGCTCGTGCAGCGCGTCTTCCTTCAGCTCCTTCATCTGCTTCTTGCCCGGCTTGCGGCCGGTCTGCTGCTCGATCTGCGCGGCCATTTCTTCGGCGCGGCGGCGCACCACGGCACCGGGCACGGCCTTGTGCTCGACCTGCAGCTTGAGCAGCCAGTGGCCGTCCACCACCTCCAGCAACGGCGCGTGGGCCACGCCGCGCGGCTCCACCCAGCCGGCCGACATGGGCTGCGTGGGCGTGCAGGGCACGAAGCGCATCTGGTCGAGCGCCGCCTCCAGCTGGGCCGGGTCGGCCGCCCATTCGGGCGCGATGCGGTAGACGATCAGGTTCTTGAACACGGGTTCGGGTCGCGGTGGGAAAAACCGACGATTGTCCCCCGACGGCCGGCGTCGGCGCCAGCCGCCCGCGGGTAACGGCAGGTGGCCAATGGCATCAATATTGCTGATTTGCTGGCTGCTTCGCAGACCCACCAAGACCCACGTTCCCGGAGACATCCTCTTGCGCCTGCCCGCCCTGCCCGCCGCCCTGCTCACCGGCCTGGCCCTGCTCGCCAGCACCGCCCATGCCGCGCCCGCGGCCCGTTGCCTGACCGACTGCACGCCGCGCATCGGCATCGTCTCGGCCTTCGGCGCCGAGGCCGACATCCTGGTGGCGCAAACCACCGGCAAGCGCACGCACGTGGTCAACGGCAACCGCTTCACCACCGGCACGCTGCGCGGCAACCGGGTGGTCATCGTGCTCAGCGGCGTCAGCATGATCAACTCGACCATGGTCACGCAGCTGATGCTGGACCACTTCAAGGTGCAGCGGCTGATCATGAGCGGCATCGCCGGTGGCGTGAACCCGGCGCACCACGTGGGCGACGTGACGGTGCCCGAGCGCTGGGTGATGCCGATGGAGGTGTACTGGCAAAGCAACGACCAGGTGCCCGCCGCCTGCGGCACGGCGGGTGATGTGTCGTGCCTGGGCTTGTCGCTGGCCAAGACGCCGGCCGGCCAGCCGCTGCCGCCCTACCAGGGCTGGTTCCTGCGCGAGAACTACGTGATGAACAGCGCCAACGCGCCCAAGGGCGAGTTCCGCTTCGACTACCCGGTGGACACCGACATGCTGGCCGTGGCCCGGAACCTGAAGCCGGCACTGCAGCGCTGCGGCCCCAAGGCCGCCGCCAGCGGCACGGTGGACGAGAAGCAATGCGTCAAGCACCAGCCCAAGCTGGAGGTGGGTGGCACCGGCGTCTCGGGCACCGCCTTTCTGGCCCACGCACCGTACCGCCGCTACCTGTTCGAAACGCTGAACGCGCAGGTGTTCGAGATGGAGACTGCGGCCCTGGCCCATGTGGCCTATGCCAACCGCGTGCCCTACATCGCGATGCGCAGCGTCAGCGACCTGGCGGGCGCCGAAGAATTCAATGCCGACGTGGCCGCGCTGTT
>NZ_CAXFDV010000481.1:0-1661 GCF_964001545.1 uncultured Aquincola sp. | reverse complement strand
GCTTTTCCTGCACGCAGTAGCTCAGGTTCACACCCCAGCGGCTGCCGTCGCCCAGCAGCGACTGGAAGCGCGGCGTGTCTTGCGGGGTGCTGATGACCAGGATGTCGCGGATGCCGGCCAGCATCAAGGTGGCCAGCGGGTAGTAGACCATCGGCTTGTCGTACACCGGCAGCAGCTGTTTGCTCAGCGCCAGCGTGGCCGGGTGCAGCCGGGTGCCGGAGCCGCCGGCCAGGATGATGCCCTTGCGGGTGGGGTTGCTCATGGTGGGTACGGCGAAGTGGGTGATCAGCGGAAGGCTTCGGTGAGCATGCGTTCAACACCATCCTGCCAGGGCGGCATGACGAGATCGAAGGCCTGCTGCAGGCGCTGGGTGGACAGGCGCGAATTCAGCGGCCGGCGCGCCGGCGTCGGGAAGGCCGTGGTGGGCACCGGCTCGATGGCGCCGGGCGCCACCTTCAGCGGCAGGCCGTTGGCACGAGCCCAGTCGATCACGAAGCTGGCGTAGCCGTGCCAGCTGGTTTCGCCGGCCGCCACCGCGTGGTAGGTGCCGCCCAGCGCCGGGTTGGCGCGGCAGGCGCGGATGGCATGGGCGGTGATGTCGGCCAGCAGATCGGCGCCGGTGGGCGCGCCGATCTGGTCGTCGATGACGGTGAGCTTGTCGCGTTCACCGGCCAGGCGCAGCATGGTGCGCGCGAAGTTGCCGCCGCGCGCGCCATAGACCCAGCTGGTGCGCAGGATCACGTGCGGGCAGCCGCTGGCGCGGATGGCCTCTTCGGCCTGCAGCTTGGTGCGGCCGTACACGCTCAAGGGGCCGGTGGGCGCGTCTTCGTCGCGCGCGGTGCTGCCGCTGCCGTCGAACACGTAGTCGGTGCTGTAGTGCACCAGCAGTGCGCCCAGGGCCGCGGCTTCCTTGGCGATCACGGCGGGGCCGGTGGCGTTGAGCGCCTCGGCCAGGGCTGGTTCGCTCTCGGCCTTGTCGACCGCGGTGTGCGCGGCGGCATTGACGATGACGTCGGGCCGCACCTGGCGCACCGTCTCGGCCAGGCCCTCGGGCCGGCTGAAGTCGGCGTGCAGCGTGGGGCTGTCGAAGTCCAGCGCCACCAGTTCACCCAGCGGGCGCAGCGCGCGTTGCAGCTCCCAGCCGACCTGGCCGCCCTTGCCGAACAGCAGGACCTTCATGCGCGGCCGCCGTAGTTGGTGCCGATCCAGTCCTTGTAGGCGCCGCTTTGCACGTCGGCCACCCAGGCGCTGTTGTCCAGGTACCACTGCACCGTCTTGCGGATGCCGGTGTCGAAGGTTTCGGCGGGACGCCAGCCCAGTTCACGCTCGATCTTGCGGGCGTCGATGGCGTAGCGGCGGTCGTGGCCGGGGCGGTCGGTCACGTAGGTGATCAGGCGGCTGTAGGGGCCGGCGGGGTCGGGCTTGAGTTCGTCGAGCAGCGCGCACACCGTCTTGACGATGTCGATGTTGGCCTTCTCGTTCCAGCCGCCGATGTTGTAGGTCTCGCCCAGCGTGCCGCGCTCGAGCACCGCGCGGATGCCGCTGCAGTGGTCCTTGACGTACAGCCAGTCGCGGATCTGCTGGCCGTCGCCGTACACCGGCAGCGGCTTGCCGGCCAGGGCGTTGACGATCATCAGCGGGATCAGCTTCTCGGGGAAGTG
>NZ_CAXFDV010000480.1:0-6682 GCF_964001545.1 uncultured Aquincola sp. | reverse complement strand
TCGGCGGCCTGCACCCCGACCCCAACCCGGTGAATGCCGAGGACCTGATCGCCCACATGGCGGCGGCCGATGCGCCCGACTTCGGCGCGGCGTCCGACGGCGATGCCGACCGCAACATGATCGTCGGCCGCAACTTCCCGGTGGCGCCCTCGGACAGCCTGGCGCTGCTGGCCGCCCATGCCACGGTGGCCCCGCGTTATGCCGGCGGCATCGCGGGCATCGCCCGCTCCATGCCCACCTCGATGGCGGCCGACCGCGTGGCCGCGGCGCTGGGCGTGCCCTGCTTCGAAACGCCCACCGGCTGGAAGTTCTTCGGCAACCTGCTGGACGCCGGCAAGGTGACGCTGTGCGGCGAAGAGAGCTACGGCACCGGCAGCGACCACGTGCGCGAGAAGGACGGCCTGTGGGCGGTGCTGTTCTGGCTCAACGTGCTGGCCGCCACCGGCCAGTCGGTGGAGCAACTGGTGCGCGCGCACTGGGCCACCTATGGCCGCAACTACTACTCGCGCCACGACTATGAAGGCATCGATACCGCCGCTGCCGACAAGCTGATGGCCGGCCTGCGCGCGCAGCTGCCCCAGCTGGCCGGCCAGGTGCTGGAAGGCCGCCGCGTGAAGCAGGCCGACGACTTCGGCTATGTCGATCCGGTGGACGGCAGCAAGTCGGCCAAGCAGGGCGTGCGCATCCTGTTCGACGATGGTTCGCGCGTGGTGTTCCGCCTGTCGGGCACCGGCACCGAAGGCGCGACGCTGCGGGTGTACCTGGAGCGCTATGAGCCGAACGTGGACAAGCAGGGCGAAGACACCCAGGCCGCACTGGCGCCGCTGATCACGGTGGCCCGCAACGTGGCCCGCATCGCCGAGATCACCGGGCGCAAGACGCCGACGGTGGTGACCTGACCCTGGCCCCTACTTGACCGGGGCGGCCCCGGCCGCCTCCGCATCTGCCTGCAGCAGCCGGTGGTAGAAGGCCACCAGCTCGCCCAGGTTGCTGATGGCGATGCGCTCGTTGGTGCCGTGGAAGCGCGGCAGGTCTTCGGCGCGGGCGCGCACGGGTGAGAAGCGGTAGACGTGGTCGGCCACGGCCAGCAGGTGGCGCGAATCGGTGGCGCCGATCATCAGGCCCGGGGCCACCACGGTGCCCGGAAACAGCTCGCGCACGGTGCGCTCGATCAGCCGGTACGAGGCCGAGTCGGCCGGCGAGATGGGCGAAGGTTCGGCGCGCGGGCCGGGTGCTGGCGCCACCTGTACCGAGGGGTTGCCGATGGCCTGGCGTGCCTGCTCCACCGCGCCCGCCACGCTGTCGCCGGGCAGCAGCCGCACGTTCACGTTGGCGGTGGCCTCGCCGGGCAACACGTTGGCCTTGTTGCCGCCGGCCACCATGGTCAGCGCCCGCGTGCTGCGCAGCATCGCGTTGGTGCTGGGGCCTTGCTCCAGCTGGTGGCGCACCAGCGGGCCGAACAGCCACAGGTTGGACAGCACCACGCGCATCGGCAGCGACATCTCGGGCGCGATGCGGCCGAACATGTCGGCCGCCACGCCCCGGATGCCGGCGGGCATCGGCTGCGCTTCCAGCCGGGTCAGCGCCGCGGCCAGTGAGCCGATGGCGGTTTCGCGCGGCGGCATCGAGCCATGGCCGGGTGTGCCATGGCTGCTCAGCGCCAGGTTCACGTAGCCCTTCTCGGCCACGCCCACCAGGGCCAGCGGTGCGTCCAGGCCCTTGAGCACGCCTTCGGTGATGAGCAGGCCTTCGTCCACCACGAAGTCGAGCTTCACGCCGCGCGACTTCAGCAGCGCCGCGATCTGCGCCGCGCCTTGTTCGCCGCCCACTTCTTCGTCGTGGCCGAAGGCCAGGTACACGGTGCGCCGGGGCTGGAAGCCCTCGCTGGCCAGCATCTCCACCGCCTGCAGGATGGACACCAGGTTGCCCTTGTCGTCCCAGGCGCCGCGGCCCCAGACGAAGCCGCCCTGCACCGCGCCGCTGAAGGGCGGCTGCTGCCAGTCGGCTTCGGTGTTGGGCGCGATGGGCACCACGTCCTGGTGGGCCATCAGCATCAGCGGCGCGGCCTGCGCATCGCGGCCGGGCCAGGTGTAGAGCAGGCTGTAGCCACCCACCACCTCGCGCTTCATCACCGCATGCGCCTGGGGAAAGCGCTGCTGCAGCCAGGCATGCAGCTTCAGCAGCTCGGGGGCCGCGGCATCGGGCTGGCCGTCGATGGACACGGTGCGCAGCTGCACCGCTTCCGACAGCTTGCCGGCCACCTCGCGCACATCCACCGCCACCGGTGCGCGTGCCGGCACCGCCAGCTGGCGCGAGGGCTGGCGCCAGGTGTTGATGGCCAGCACCAAGGCCAGCACCAGCACCGCCAGCAGCAGCGCTTGCAAGACACGCCAGGAGACGGTGCGCAGGCGCATCGCCGGATCAGTTGGCCGCGGACGCCGAGGCGCCGGTCTGCGGCGGCGGCGGGCCGGTGCGGTCCAGGTAGCGGTCGATCAGCGCGAAGAAGCGTTCATAGAAGGTGGCGTCGCCGATGGTCTGGCTGGCCACCTTCACCATCGAATCGTCGCTGGACGAAAACGGCAGCGACAGCGAGCCCAGCGCGCCCACGCCCAGGCTGGCCGAGGTGCTGCTTTTCTTGAGCGCATAACGGTCCTGCAGCGCGGTGACGAAGACCACTGCGGTGCTGCCGTCGTCGCCTTCGGGCGCGCAGGTCACGCGCAGGTCGATCTCGACGTGGGTTTCGCGCTCGGGCTGGAAGTTCTTGCGGCCGTTGACGTAGTCGTTCTTGGCCTGGCCCACCAGGTAGCCCTGGCTCAGCAGCGCGCGGCGCGCGGCTTCGCAGGCCTGCGCGCCGCTGGCGTCGTAGTGGCGGGCGTGGGTGTCGTCCGACTGGAAGGTTTCGTAGGTGGTGGTGTGGGCCCGGTGCGGCACGGCGCAGCCGGTCAGCACCAGGCCGGTGGCCAGCAGGGCGGCAAGAAGGGGGCACGTGGCGGCTAGGCGGGACATGGCGGAAATGCTAAGCCAACGCGTGGGCGCCCCCGTTGAGCCGGTGTAAAGCCGCACTGCGCCGAAGTGGTCAGCTCGCGTCGGCCCAGCCACCGCCCAGCACGCGGTACAGCGTCAGCCGGTTGGCCTGCTCGGCCAGGCGCAGCGTGATCAAGGTCTGCTGCGCGGTGTAGAGCGTGCGCTGCGCATCCAGCACTTCCAGGTAGCTGTAGGCGCCGCTGCGGAACAGGGCCTGCGACAGCTGCAGCGTGCGGCCGGTGGCCTCGGTCAGCGACTGCTGGGCCGCCAGCCGCTCGGCCAGCGTGCTGCGCTGGGCCAGCGCGTCGGCCACCTCGCGGAAGGCCACCTGCAGCGTCTTTTCGTAGGTGGCCAGCTGGATGTCGCGCTGGGCCATCGCCACGTCCAGGTTGGCCTGGTTGCTGCCGGCGTTGAAGATGGGCAGGGTGATGGAAGGCACGAAGCTCCAGGCGCCGTTGCCGCCCGAGAACAGCGACGACAGCTCGCCGCTGGCGACGCCCGCCGCGGCGGTGAGCGTGATGCGCGGAAAGAACGCCGCCCGCGCCGCGCCGATGCTGGCCTGCGCGCCCTTGAGCAGTTCTTCCGCGGCCACCACGTCGGGCCGCTGCTGCAGCACCGCCGAAGGCAGCGCGGCCGGCACCTCCACCAGCGCCGCCACCGGGCGCTCGATCACGCTGGGGGCCTGTGCATCGGGCAGCAGCTCGGCGGGCACCGGGCTGCCGGCCAGCAGCTCCAGCGCATTGCGCGACTGCTGCACCTGCGTGGTGTAGGCCGCCACGTCCACGCGGGCGCTGTCCACCGTGGTCTGCGCCTGGGCCAGCGTCAGGCCCGACTGGCCGCCCAGCTCGAAGGCGCGGCGGGTGAGTTCATAACTGTCCTGCCGGGCCTTGAGCGTCTGCTGGGCCAGCAGCAGGCGCTGCTGGTCAGCCGCCAGGTTGAGCCAGGCGGTGGCGGTGTCGGCCACCAGCGCGATCTGCGTGGTGCGGCGGTTACTCTGCGTCGACAGAAAGGTCTGCAGCGCCGCATCGCTCAGGTTGCGCACGCGGCCGAAGAAGTCCAGCTCATAGGCCGAGATGCCCAGCTGCGCGCTGTAGGTGCTGGTGATGCGCGCCTGGCCGTTGCTGGACACGCTGGCCGGCTGCCGTTGTCGGTTGCCGCTGCCGGTGGCGTTGATGGCCGGCAGCACCGCCGCTTCCTGGATGCGGTACTGCGCCCGCGCCCGCTCGATGTTGAGCGCGGCCACCCGCAGGTCGCGGTTGTTGGCCAGCGCCAGCTCCACCGTGCCGCGCAGCCGGGGTTCGGTGAAAAAGCTGCGCCAGGCGGCGGCCGCGGCCTGCTCGGCCGGCAGGCGCGGGCCGGCCGTGGTGTCGGCGTTGATGTCGGCCGGGGTGGCAGCCGGCCCGCTGGCGGCCGCCTGCGCCGCCGTGGGCGTGGCCGTTGGCACCACCGCCAGCGGCACCGGCGAGGGCAGCGTGGCCGGCACCGGCAGCGCCGGTCGCTCATACGGGGGCGCCAGGTTGGCGCAGCCGCTGGCCAGCAGCGCGGCGGCCAGCACGGTGAGGGTCTTGGTCATCGTGGGCCGCGTCATGCGTGGCTTCCTTCCAGCGGGGCGGCGGGGGTGGCCGGTGCGGCCTTCTTGCGGCGGTCGAAGAAGCTGCGGATCAGCACGAAGAAGAGCGGCACGAAGAAGATGCCCAGCGCCGTGCCCACCACCATGCCGCCCAGCACCGCGGTGCCGATGGACTGGCGGCCACCCGCGCCGGCGCCGGTGCCGATGGCCAGCGGCAGCACGCCGAAGCCGAAGGCCAGCGAGGTCATCAGGATGGGCCGCAGGCGCAGGTGCACCGCCTCCAGCGTGGCCTCGATGATGGACTTGCCGGCTTCCTGCAGCTGCTTGGCGAACTCGACGATCAGGATCGCGTTCTTGCACGACAGGCCCACCGTGGTGAGCAGGCCCACCTGGAAGTACACGTCGTTGGTGAGCCCGCGGGCCGAGGTGAACAGCAGCGCACCCAGCACCCCCAGCGGCACCACCAGGATGACCGAGAAGGGCACCGACCAGCTTTCATACAGCGCGGCCAGGCACAGGAACACGAAGAGGATGGACACCGCATACAGCAGCGGCGCCTGCGAGCCCGACAGCCGTTCCTGGAACGAGGCGCCGGTCCAGTCCAGCGCGATGCCGGCGGGCAGTTCCTTCATGATGTCTTCGACCACCTTCATCGCGGTGCCCGAGCTCACGCCCTGGGCTGCATCGCCCACCATTTCTTCGGCCGGGCTGCCGTTGTAGCGCTGCAGCTGCGGCGAGCCGTAGCCCCAGCGGTGGCTGGCGAAGGCGCTGAAGGGCACCATGCGGCCGTCGCTGTTGCGCACCGTCCATTGCTGGTAGTCGTCGGGCGACATGCGGAAGGGCGCATCGCCTTGCATGTACACGCGCTTGACACGACCGTTGTCCAGGAAGTCGTTGATGTAGGTGCCGCCCATCGCGCTGGACAGCGTGCTGTTGATGTTGGCGGTGGCGAGGCTCAGTGCGCCGGCCTTGCGGTCGTCGATGTCCACCACGAACTCGGCCGTGTCGTCCAGGCCGTTGGCCCGTGTGCGCGACAGCTCGGTGCGCTGGCCGGCCAGCTCCACGAACTGCTGGCGCGCGCGCTGCAGCGCCTCATGCCCCAGGCCGTTGACGTCCTTGAGGAAGAAGTTGAAGCCGGCGTTGGAGCCGAGGCCACGCACGGCCGGCGGCAGCACCACGAAGATCTGCGCATCGCGGATGCGCGAGAGGTCGCGCGTGGCCTTGCGCGCGATGGCGGCGGCGCTTTGCTCGGGGCGGGTGCGCTCGCTCCAGTCCTTCAGGCGCAGGAAGGCGCGGGCCGAGGCCTGGTCGCCGTCGCTGCCGCTGACCGAGCCGAAGGTCAGCACGTCGGGCTGCTGGGCGAAGTACGCCTCCACCTCGCGCAGCACCTTCTGCGCACGCTCGGCGGTGGCGCCGGGGGGCAGCTTGATCTGCGCCTGCAGGATGCCCTGGTCTTCGTCGGGCAGGAAGGAGGTGGGCAGCCGCGCGAACAGCAGCGCCATGCCGGCGCCGATGGCCAGGTACACCAGCAGCATGCGCTTGGGCCGCTTGACGATGCCGCCGATGCCGCGCTGGTAGTGGCTGGCCGTGCGGTCGAAGCCGCGGTTGAAGCGGGCGAAGAAGCGGTCCACCAGCCCCAGCGGGCCCTTGCGCGGCGTGCCTTCGCCGCCTTCGCCATGCGGATGGGGCTTGAGGAAGGTGGCGCACAGCGCCGGCGTCAAGGTCAGCGCCACCAGCACCGACAGCACCATCGACGACACGATGGTGATGGAGAACTGCCGGTAGATCACGCCGGTGGAGCCGCCGAAGAAGGCCATCGGGATGAACACCGCCGACAGCACCAGCGCGATGCCCACCAGCGCGGGCGTGATCTCGGCCATCGACTTGCGCGTGGCCTCCTTGGGCGAGAGCCCTTCCTCGTGCATCACGCGCTCGACGTTCTCGACCACCACGATGGCGTCGTCCACCAGGAGGCCGATCGCCAGCACCATGCCGAACATGGTGAGCGTGTTGATCGAGTAGCCGGCCATCGACAGCACGCCGAAGGTGCCCAGCAGCACCACCGGCACCGCGATCGCGGGGATCAGC
>NZ_CAXFDV010000479.1:0-1830 GCF_964001545.1 uncultured Aquincola sp. | reverse complement strand
CGGCACGGTTGATGCGATCAGCCCCCGGGTTGCATGCGATCAGCAGTACCCCCATGACCAAACCCACCGCGCACTGGCGCAAGCGCCTGGCCAGCCAGGACCGGCCGGCCTACCTGGCGATTGCCGACCTGATCGCCGAGGACCTGCGCGATGGCCGCCTGGCCGCCCGCGACCGCCTGCCCACGCTGCGCGAGCTGGCCGACGAGCTGCAGCTGAACTACACCACCGTGGCCCGGGCTTATGCCGAGGCCCGCAAGCGCGGGCTCATCGATTCACGTGCGGGCTTCGGCACCTATGTGCGCGGCAAGGCCCCGGCGCTGCCGCTGCGCGGCGGCAGCGGCGCCGAGATGACGATGAACCTGCCGCCCGAGCCGCACGACGAAGCGCTGCTGGCCCGCATGCACGACAGCGCCGCCGACCTGATGGCCCACAGCGACCTGCATGCGCTGCTGCGCTACCAGGACTTCGGCGGTACCACCGAAGACCGCGAGGCCGGCGCCCGCTGGCTGCAGCGCCGGCTGCCGCAGGCCACGGCCGAACGGCTGCTGGTGTGCCCGGGCATCCACAGCGTGCTCACCGCGCTCATCTCGCAGCTGGCGCGGCCGGGTGAGCTGCTGTGCGTGGATGCGCTGGCCTACCCGGGGCTCAAGGCCATCGCCACCCAGCTGGGCGTGCAGCTGCATGCGCTGCCGCTGGACGAAGACGGGCCGGACGTCGAAGCCTTCGAGCATGCCTGCCGCACGCTGTCGCCCAAGGCGGTGTACTGCAACCCCACGCTGCTCAACCCCACCACGGCCACCATGTCACGCGCGCGCCGAGAGGCCCTGGCCGATGTGGCGCTGCGCTTTTCGGTGCCCATCATCGAAGACGATGCCTACGGCATGCTGCCCACCGAGCGGCTGCCGCCGCCGCTGGCCGTGCTGGCGCCGGACCTTACCTACTACGTCACCGGCTTTTCCAATTGTCTGGGCGCCGGCCTGCGCAGCGCCTATGTGCTGGCGCCGCATGCGCGGCTGGCGCAGCGGCTGGCCGGTGCGCTGCGCGCCACCACGGTGATGGCTTCGCCGCTGACCAATGCGCTGGTCACACGCTGGGTGAACGACGGCACCGCCGATGCGGTGCTGGAAGCCATTCGCAGCGCCTGCCGTGAGCGTCATGCGCTGGCGCTGCAGCACCTGGGCGCATGGGGCGTGGTGGCGCACCCCGAGTGCTTTCACCTGTGGCTGCCGCTGCAGGGCGCCTGGAGCGTGGTGGAGTGCGCCTCCTACCTGCGCACGCAGGGCGTGGCAGTGGTGGCCAGTGCCGCCTTCAGCACCGATGGCAACCCGCCCGATGCGGTGCGCATCTGCCTGGGCGGCCCAGCCTCGCTGGACGATTGCGACCGCGCGCTCAGGCTGGTGGCCGAGACGCTGGACCACCCGCTGCACCCGCATGCCACGGTGATGTGAGCGGGCCGTCCGCCGGCGGCTGCCACAGGTATTGCGGCACGCCGTCGTCGGCCTGCGCCGGCCGCGCCTGCACCTGCCACACCTGCTGCACCAGCGCCGGTTGCAGCACCTGCCGCACCGGGCCCTGGGCCACGGCGCGGCCCTGCTGCAGCACCAGCGCATCGTCGGCATGGCGCAGCGCCAAGTTCAGGTCGTGCAGCACCACGATCACTCCGATGCCCCAGGCCTGCGCGCAGTGCCGGGCCAGTTGCAGCACCGCATGCTGGTGCTGCAGGTCGAGCGCTGCGGTGGGTTCGTCCAGCAGCAGCCAGCGTGCGGGGTGGCCGGCGGGCGGCTGCGAGAACGCATCGATCTGCACCAGCGCGCGGGCCAGCTGGGCGCG
>NZ_CAXFDV010000478.1:0-2312 GCF_964001545.1 uncultured Aquincola sp. | reverse complement strand
TCGTGGGCGCCGAACATGGTCTTGGCGTAGATGATGCCCAGGCCGTAGGCGCCTCCGTACTGCTTGGCAATGCCGGTGGTCATCTCGTAGGTGTCGGTGCGGGCCCAGTCGCGCTGCAGTTCCAGCAGGTATTGCAGCGAGGTCATCGGCCGCGCGCCGGCCTGCACCATGCGGTCCATCGCGCGGTCGTGCGCTTCGGTGGACACGTCGCCGCAGGCATCGGCGATCACGTATACCTCATACCCCTGGGCCAGCGCCGACAGCGCCGGGCCCACGATGCACACGCCGGTCCACAGGCCGCACAGCACGATGCGGTCCTTGCCGATGGCGTTGATCCTGTCGATCACGGCCGCGTCCTCCCAGGTGTTCATGGAGGTGCGGTCCAGCATCTTCTGGTTCGGGAAGGCTTCGGTGATCTCGCTGAACATCGGGCCCGAGAAGCTCTTCTCGGCCACGGTGGTGAGGATGGTCGACACCTTGAAGCCGGCGGCCGCGCGGGCCACCAGGCCGGCGTTGCTGCGCAGGTTCACCGCGTCGATCGACTTGGTGGCAAAGGCCATCTGCGACTGGAAGTCGATCATGACCAGCGTGTGGTCCTGCGGCGTCAACAGGCCGGGGCCGGCGGTGGGGGTGGCGGTGATGGGCATGCGGTTCTCCTGGCTGAAACTGAACGAGCAGGAGGGTAGGCAGCCATGCCGCGGAGCACCACTTCACGATGGCGTGGCGGGGCCTCCCTCTTTGGAGAGAGGGGGCTGGGCTCGATGGAGTCATGGCCGATGGCGATCGACGGGATTGCGCCGGCCGGGCTCGGCGGCTACAAGCGGATCCTTGCGCAGCCGCCGGGCGGCGCTTTACGCAGTGAGCCGTCGACCATGCCCATCCATCCCCTCGGCTTCGACTTCGAGACGGCCAGCGCCAAGGCCTTCCACGGCAAGAGCGCCGGCTTCCGGGCGATTGAAACCGCGCTTCAGCACTACCTGGGCCAGCCGGCTGCATGGGTCAACCTCAAGGCCTTGCAGCGCGCGATCGCCGAATGGCGGGCGACCAAGGCCGGCGCCAGCATCCGCGACCCCGCGCTGGCGCGGCTGGACGTGTGGCTGCAGCAGGAAGTGGCCGCGCTGGCGCCGTGGCCTGCGCCCGAACCGGGCTGGGATGCCAGGCACAACTGCTATGCCTATGCCATGCATTGCAAGGTCGGCGTGGATGGCAACAACGCGCGACCGGGGCGGCTGGCAGGGCGACCTCGCGCCACGAAGGAATCCGACTTCGCACAGGGTGTGATCGATGATGCGCGGCATCAAGGCCGTGGCGCCTGGATTCTTCGCCAGGCGGCGCCTCCGGCCCCGGTGCCGCAGCCTTTGCACGGCGGCTACCTGGTGGCGATGACCTCGATGCCCCACGGCTACCATTTCTTGCGCCGCGATGAGGCAACGGGACTGTGGACGCACAAGAACGGCAGCATCCGCCCCGTGGAAACGTCGTGGCGCGACCCGGACGACCATTTGCTGGAAGACGCGATCGACGACGCCGCCCTGCTTCGGCTCGTCACTGACTCGAGGCTGATGGACAGCCTGTGGCACTTCGACGCCTACATCGAGGTGCAGAACGGCGGCCTGACGGTCAGTGGCGCGCCGCTGCCAAAGAAGCCGGCTATACCCGAATGATCCCGCGCTTCAGCGCGATCGACACCGCATGCGTGCGATCGCGGGCCTGCAGCTTGGCCAGGATGCTTTTCATGCGGGCCTTGATGGTGTCTTCCGAGACGGAGAGCTGATCGCCCACCTCGCGGTTGCTGTGGCCCACGGCGATGCGTTGCAGCACCTCGATCTCGCGCTCGGTCAGCGGTTCTTCGGCCGCGTGGCCGGCCAGTTCGATGGCCACGTCGGCCGGCACCCAGCGGCCGCCGGCATGCACCGCGCGGATGGCCTGCAGCAGGTCGGTGCGCAGCGAGCTCTTGAGCAGGTAGCCCACCGCGCCGGCCTTGAGCGCGCGCCAGGCCAGCGCATCGCCCTTGTAGGTGGTGAGCACGATGATGCGCGCCTGCGGGCCTTCGGCGCGGATGCTGGCCAGGGCCTGCAGGCCGTCCATGTCGGGCATCTGCAGGTCCATCAGCACCACGTCGGGCTGCAGCTGTCGCCATTGCTGCACGGCTTCAACGCCGTTGGCCGCTTCACCCACGATGGCCATGTCGGCCTGGCGGCCCACCACCGCGCCGATGCCTTCGCGCAGCAGGGGGTGGTCGTCGACGGTCAGAACACGGATGGTCGGTACTGCGGTGTTCATGCTTGGGATGGTAGCGGCGCAGGGTTGGC
>NZ_CAXFDV010000477.1:0-1944 GCF_964001545.1 uncultured Aquincola sp. | reverse complement strand
CGGCAAGCAACGTAACGGCCCGGTGGGCACGGTGAAGCTGACCTTCCTGAAGCCGCTGACCAAGTTCGACAACCTTGCACCCGGCAGCGCCAGCGACGAATACTGATCTGGGGCGGCAACCCCGCCTTTGCACTGGCGGCGTGGACTGTATATATTCACAGTATGCGCCCCGATGCCAATCCCGCCGCCACCTTGCTTTATGCCCCTCGCACGCCGCTGAAGGGCCGCGGCACGGTGTGGGCGATCGAGCACCGCTTCACCTCTGACGCGCGAGAAGCCTTCGACGACGGCTGGGGTGCGCTGGAGCAGGCCGCGCAGGAAGAACGGCTGCCGCCCGGCACACAGTTGGTCGAGGAAAACGTCAAGTCCATCCTGTCGGGCAACGACTCGCCCGACATCTCGTTCGACCTGTCGATCAACCCCTACCGGGGCTGTGAACACGGCTGCATCTACTGCTTCGCGCGGCCCACGCACAGCTACCTCAACCTGTCGCCGGGGCTCGATTTCGAGACCCGCATCATCGCCAAGGTCAACGCGGCCGAACGGCTGCGGCAGGCGCTGTCGCGGCCGGGCTACCAGCCGCTGCCGCTGAACATCGGCTCGGCCACCGATGCCTACCAGCCGGTAGAGCGGCGGCTGCGCATCACCCGCTCGGTGATCGAGGTGCTGGCCGAGGCGCGGCATCCGTTTTCGGTCATCACCAAGTCGGCCGGCATAGAGCGCGACATCGATCTCGTCGCGCCGATGGCGGCCCAGCGCATGGCCTCGGCCTATGTGTCCATCACCACGCTCGACCCCCAGCTGGCCCGCATCCTGGAGCCGCGCGCGGCTTCGCCCCAGCGCCGGCTGCAGACGGTCAAGGCCCTGGCCGCGGCCGGCATCCGCGTGGGCGTCAGCGTGTCGCCGGTCATTCCGTTCATCAACGAGCCCGAGGTCGAGCAGATCATGGCGGCGGCGGCCGAGGCGGGCGCCAGCACCGCCTTCAGCATCGTGCTGCGCCTGCCCTGGGAGGTGAATCCGCTGTTCCAGCAGTGGCTGCAGCAGCACTTCCCCGACCGGGCCGACCGTGTGATGGCCCGCATCCGCGAGATGCGCGGCGGCAAGGACAACGACGCCCACTTCGGCAGCCGCATGCGGGGGCAGGGCGTGTGGGCCGAGCTGCTGCACCAGCGGGTGAAAAAGGCAGCCGCGCGCCTGGGGCTGGACCGTGAGCGCATTCCGCTCGACTTCAGCCAGTTCCGCCGGCCGCAGACGGCAGCGCAGCAGGCGCAGGGCAGCCTGTTCTAGAAGCCGGCTCGTCCCGGCTCAAAGGTCCTCGTCGTCGGTGAGCATGTCGCCCACGCGGTAAGCCTCTGCAAAGGCCTCCAGGCCATGGCTGCCGCCATTGACGGCACGTCGCGCCGCCCGCAGGTCGCCTTCCATCAACGACGACTTGATCTGCAGCTCACGGTCCTTCAAGAAGGCGGCCAGCACCGCGGCGGCCACGTCGGGCGTGTTGGCCAGCTCGGGCTGCTCCACCAGAGGCTGCTGGAGCCGCTCTGCATAGACGGTGTAGTTGTGGCGGCCGGTCAGCTGCACGAAGCCGCGGCCCTTGTAGCGGGCGCCGTCCGGCTCGCCGTGGTTGCCCAGGTCGGCACGGCGGTCGTACAGGTCGAAGGGGTGGCCGCGCGGCGAGGTGTTGAAGCGCGACAGACCTTCGTCGATGGGCACGAAGCCCGCCGTCTCGGCGCGTATGGTGGCCAGCGCGGCCAGCAGCATCACGCGGTCGGCCAGGCCGGCGGCCTTCATCGCATCGAGCACCGGTGGCAGGTGCTCGCGGATGGGGCCCAGCGGCGTCTGCGGGAACATCTGCGCCACCACCTGCACCGAGAAGCGGTCGGTGGCCGACGGCAGTTTGTCGCTGCGCGCCAGGCCCAGCGCCCGCAAGGTGCGGGGGCCGGCGAT
>NZ_CAXFDV010000476.1:0-17995 GCF_964001545.1 uncultured Aquincola sp. | reverse complement strand
GCGCAGCGGCGCGCCGAGCGTGGCCAGGCCGGCGGCGCCGGCCATGAAGAGGCGACGCCGCATCACGCGGCCTGCTTGAAGCCGCCGCCGGTGGTGGCCACGCGCGCCACCTGCACCACGCGCTGCACGAAGATGCCCGGCGTGACCACGGCCTCGGGGTCCAGGCTGCCCAGTTCCACCACGTCGTGCACGGTGGCGATGGTGACCTTGGCGGCCATGGCCATCACCGGGCCGAAGTTGCGGGCCGTCATGCGGTAGGTGAGGTTGCCCCAGCGGTCGCCGCGCTCGGCGCGAATGAGCGCGAAGTCGGCATGGATGGGCGACTCCAGCACGTACATGCGGCCGTTGATCTCGCGCGTTTCCTTGCCTTCGGCCAGCTGCGTGCCGTAGCCGGTGGGCGTGAAGAAGCCGCCGATGCCGGCACCGGCGGCGCGGATGCGCTCAGCCAGGTTGCCCTGGGGCACCAGTTCCAGCTCGATGTCGCCAGCGCGGTACAGCGCGTCGAAGTGGTGGCTGTCGGCCTGCCGCGGAAAGCTGCAGATGATCTTGCGCACCCGCCGCTTGGCCAGCAGCGCGGCCAGGCCGGTGTCGCCGTTGCCGGCGTTGTTGTTGACGATGGTCAGGTCTTTGGCGCCCTGGGCGATCAGGCCGTCGATCAGCTCGTTGGGCAGGCCGGCGGTGCCGAAGCCGCCGATCATCACCGTGGCGCCGTCGTGCACGTCGGCCAGCGCCGCTTCGATGGAAGGCGAGATTTTGTTGATCAAGGCGTCGTCTCCTGTTCGATATAAGAACACACGTTCTTCTAAAGAACATCATACGAACAACCGAGCCGCCTCGCAAGCTGCGGGCGGCCCGTCAACGCGGACATTCAGGCGGCGCGGGCCAGCGGCGGCGTGCTGGCGGCCGGCGCGTAGGCGGCGCCGAAGCGGTTGGCCAGGAAGTCGGCCAGCGGCACTTCTTCCTGGCGTACGAAGCCCTGCTGGGGCAGCCGGCCCTGGGTCAGCAGGTCCAGCATGGCGCACACGCTGCTGGCGGTGGTGATCTGGATCGCGCTGCGCGGCTGGCCCGCCACGCGGCCGCCGTAGATCTTGTGGGCGTAGCTGTCCTGCTGCAGCCGGCCGCCGCGCCAGCCGGTGACGGTGACGAACACGATCACCACGTCCTGCAGCGTGGCGGGCAGCGCGTTCTCCAGGATGTCCTTGAGCACCTCGCGCCGGTCCTTCAGGCGCAGGTCGTGCAGCAGCGCCTTCATCAGCGCGCCGTGGCCGGGGTAGCGGATGCTGCGGTAGTTGAGCGAGCGCACACGGCCTTCCAGCGTCTCGCACAGCGTGCCCAGGCCGCCGCTGGTGTTGAAGGCTTCGTAGAGCACGCCGTCCAGCGCGAACTGCTCGCGCTCTTCCAGCGCCGGCACTTCGGTGCGGCGGCCATCGACGATGGCCTCGCAAGGCTGGATGTACTCGTTGATGACGCCGTCGGTGCTCCAGGTCAGGTTGTAGTTGAAGGCATTGCTGGGGTAGGCGGGCAGGGCGCCGACGCGCAGGCGCACCGCATCCAGCGTGTCGAAGCCGCGCGCCAGGTCGGCGGCCACGATGCTGATGAAGCCCGGCGCCAGGCCGCACTGGGGCACGAAGGCATGGCCTGCCCCCTGCGCCAGCTCGCGGATGCGGCGGGTGCTGGCCACGTCTTCGGTGAGGTCGAAGTAGTGCACGCCCACGGCGCGCGCCGCCTCGGCGATGGGCACCGTCATGTGCCAGGGCGCGGCGCTGACCACCGCATGGCGCCCGCGCAGCGCCGCCTGCAGGGCCGCGGTGTCGGTCACGTCCAGGGCCAGCGCCTGCAGCCGCTGGCCCGTGGGCACCGCCGCTGCCAATGCGTCGGGCGAGCGGTCGGCCAGGGTGACGCGGTAATCGCCGCTGTCGGCCAGCAGGCCGGCCACGACCTGGCCGATCTGGCCGGCACCGATGACGAGGATGTCTTTCATGAGGGCTCCTGCGAAGGTGGCGGTGGATGCCGCGCATCTTCAGCCGGACTTCGGCCGATTGCAGCCCACAAGCCGACGAAATGCAGGCCCTGCCACGTCGCATCGCTGACTAGACTTGACGACATGACGAAGTTGCCCCTGCTGGACGACACCGACCGCGCACTACTGGCGTTGCTGCGCGAAAACGCCCGCCTGCCCGCTGCCGACCTGGCGCGGCGGCTGGGCGTGGCGCGCACCACGGTGCAAAGCCGGCTGCAGCGGCTGGAACGCCAGGGCGCGATCGCCGGCTACACCGTGGTGGTGCCGGACGAGGCGGAAGCGGCGCTGGTGCGCGCGCATGTGATGGTGATCGCCGGGCCCAAGCAGGGTGCCTCCATCACCGCGGCGCTGCGGCGCATTCCGGAGGTGCGCACCTTGCTGTCGGTCAGCGGGCCCTACGACCTGATCGCGGTGGTGGCCGCGTCCTCGATCACCGAGCTCGACGCCCTGATCGACCGCATCGGTGCGCTCGACGGCGTGGAGCGCACCACCTCGGCCATCGTGCTGTCCACGCGCATCCAGCGTTGAGCGGGCGGGCTTCAAGTTCCTGATACATCTGGCCGACAACCTTTTTAACCGCTTCCGTCATTTCTCTCGCCTGCTCGCCATGTCCACCGCCTCCATCGACGTCAGCGAACTGCGCATCGGCATGTTCGTTCACCTGGACCTCGGGTGGATGTCGCATCCGTTCCCGCTCAGCAGCTTCCGCATCGGCGATGCGGAGCAGATCGCGACCATCCGCAGCCTGGGGTTGACGCGCATCCGCTGGAGCCCCGAGCGCAGCGACCCCGTGACCACCCCGCAGCCGGCGCAGGCCGATGCACAGGCCGCCAGCCAGGAAGCCGAGACGCCCGAGCAGCTGCAACGCCGGCAGCGCCGCGCGGCGCTGGCCAGCCAGCGCGAAGCCCTGCTGCAGTGCGAGCGCCAGTACGCCGAGGCCAGCAAGTCGTGGCGCGCCGCCGCTGCCATGGCGCAGTCCGACCCGGTGGGCGCCCGCGTGCGCAGCGAGGTGTTCACGCAGGCGCTGGTGCAGAAGATGCTGGCCGACCGCGAGATGTGCATCCGCCTGCTCACCGAAAGCGCGGGCGACCGCAGCACCGCGCATTCGCTCAACGTCAGCGTCATCTCGCTGCTGATGGGCAAGCTGTTCGGCCTGTCGGAGGTCGACATGACCGACCTGGGCATGGGCGCGCTGCTCCACGACATCGGCAAGGTGGAACTGCCTTCGCGCGTGCGCTACCTCGAAGACCACTTCACCGGCGCTGAGACCCAGGCCTACCGCGAGCATGTGTCGCAGGGCGTGACGCTGGGCCGCAAGATGGGCCTGTCGCCCGGCGCGCTGCTGGTGATCGCCCAGCACCATGAGCAGGCCGACGGCACCGGCTTTCCGCAGCGGCTGAACGTCGACCGCATGACGACGGCCGCGCGCATCGTCTCGCTGGTCAACCGCTACGACAACCTGTGCAACCCGGTGTCGCCGGCCAAGGCGCTGACGCCGCACGAAGCCTTGTCGGTGATGTTCGCCCAGGGCAAGCACAAGTTCGACGTGACCATGCTCAACGCCTTCATCCGCATGATGGGCGTGTACCCGCCGGGCTCGGTGGTGCAGCTGACGGACGAGCGCTACGCCATCGTGGTGGGTGTCAATTCGTCGCGCCCGCTCAAGCCGCGGGTGCTGGTGCACGACAGCCGTGTGCCGCGCGACGAGGCGCTGCACATGAACCTCGAGGACGAGCCCACGCTGGGCATCCGCCGCAGCCTCAAGGCCAGCCAGCTGCCGCAGGCGTCGATGGAATACCTGGCGCCGCGCCAGCGCATCACCTACTACTTCGAGCCGGTGCCGCCGGCCGAGCAGGAGTTCCCGGCTTCCGAGAACGAGCTGACCAGCGAAGGGATGGCCGAGTGACGACGTCTTCGCTGGCTGTACCGCTGCTGCAGGGGCCTGTCGCGCTGGACAGCCAGACGATCGCGCTCGTGGAGGGGCTGTGGGAGCCGGCCTGGCTGGTGGACGCGCACAACCTGCACGTGGTGGCCATCAATGAACCGGCGCTGGCGCTGCTGGGCCGCCCGCGCGCCGACATCATCGACCAGCCCGCCGACACCCTGCTGGACACGCCCGAAGACCTGGCCTTCTGGGCCGCGCAGCGCTGGCCCGGCGCGGGCGACGAGCTGCTGTCGCGCACGCTGCTGCTGCGCGCCGAGGGCGAGCCTCTGCACCTGGAGCGGCGCATCCACCGCCTGGCCACGCACGGCCTGCCGCAGCTGCTGCTGGTGTCGCTGCGCGACCTGACGCCCGAGCGCCAGGCCCTGGAAGAGCGCGAGACGCTGATCTCCGAGCTGCGCGCCACGCTCGAAGCCACCGCCGACGGCCTGCTGGTGACCGACCTGCGCGGCCACATCCGCGCCTTCAACCGCCGCTTCGCGCAGCTGTGGGCGCTGCCCGACCACCTGGCCAGCGGCCGCGACGAAGCCATCTACACCTGGATGCTGCAAGCCGTGCTGGAGCCGCATACCTACCAGCGCCACCTGGAAGCCATCGAGCGGGGCGCCCTGGTGCCGGCCACCGACCGCGTGACCCTGCGCAACGGCATGGTGCTGGAACGCGTGGTGCACACGCAATGGAGCCATGGCCGGCCCATCGGCCGCGTGTGGTCGTTCCGCGACCTGAGCGAGCGGTTGGCGGCCGACCAGCGCATCGAGACCCTGTCCACCACCGACGCACTGACCGGCGTGCCCAACCGCCGGCAGCTGAGCGAGCGGCTGTCATCGGCGATTGCCGAAGCCCAGCGCCGCCGCGGCCGCCTGGCCCTGCTGCTGCTGGACGTGGACGCCTTCAAGCAGATCAACGACAGCCTGGGCCAGGGCATCGGCGACCGCGTGCTGGTGGAGCTGTGCCAGCGCATCCGCAGCGCGCTGCGCGCCGGCGACGTGGTGGGCCGCGTGGGCGGCGACCAGTTCGCGGTGCTGCTGCACCATGCCGGCACCGAGGCGGCCGAGCATGCGGCGCGCCGCGTGCTGCGCGCCACCGAGGCGCCTTACGAGATCGAAGGCGCGCAGTTCACGCTGACCTGCAGCATCGGCGTGGCCCTGTTCCCCGATGCGGCCGACACCGCGCACGACCTGCTGCGCCATGCCGAGACGGCGATGCTGGCCGCCAAGGCCGGCGGTCGTGCGGGCTTCCGCTTCCACCGCTCGGGCAGCCATGACGACGAGGTGCGCAAGCGCGTGCGGCTGGACCATGCGATGCGCCAGGCGCTGGCGCAGCACCGCTTCCGGCTGCACTACCAGCCGCAGGTCGACCTGGCCAGCGGCCGCATGATCGGCTGCGAGGCGCTGATCCGCTGGAAGGACGCGCACTACGGCGACATCTCGCCCGGCGACTTCATCCCCGTGGCCGAGGCCAGCGGCTTCATCGTGCAGATCGGCGACTGGGTGCTGAGCGAGGCCGTCGCCCAGGCCGCCCGGTGGTTGGCCGCGGACCAGCCGGTGCCGGTGTCCATCAACGTCTCGGCGCTGCAGTTCCAGCAGGCGGGCTTCGTGGCCCGCGTGGCGCAGGCCCTGGCCGATGCGCAGCTGCCGCCCGCGCTGCTGGAGCTGGAGCTGACCGAATCCATCCTGGTGCGCGATGCGGCCGAGGCGCTGGAGCGGCTGCAGGCGCTGGCCGGGCTGGGCGTGCGGCTGGCCATCGACGACTTCGGCACCGGCTACTCCAGCCTGGCCTACCTCAAGCGCTTTCCGCTGGATGCGCTGAAGATCGACCGCCGCTTCGTGCGCGGCCTGCCTGCCGACGAGAGCGACGTAGCCATCGTGCGCGCCATCGTGCAGATGGCCCATGCACTGGGCCTGAGCGTGGTGGCCGAAGGCGTGGAGCTGCCCGCGCAGCGCGACTTCCTGGCGCAGATCGGCTGCAACACCTACCAGGGCTTCCTGTTCGCGCCTGCGCTGGAACCCGACACGTTGCTGGGCCGGCTGACGGCTGCCTGACGAGGGGCCGGGGCGGCGGGGCACAATGCCCCATCCCCGTTCCATTCTCAGCAGGCAACCGATGATCTACAAGTTCAAGTCCAAGGCGGCCCCTGACGTGATCATGATGGGGCCGAACGGCGACCAGGTCCTGCGCCTGATCGGCCGCGAGCCCACGGCCAAGGGCATCCTGGAAGTGGCCGACATGCCGGCCGCCGTGGCCGCGCTGCGCGCCGCGGTCGAAGAAGAAGATGCACGCCGCCAGGCGACCCCCGAAGACGAAGCCGACGACGACGGCCCCCGCGGCAGCCGCGAGGGCGTGGTGTCGCTGCGCCAGCGCGCATGGCCGCTGATCGAGATGATCGAGCGCAGCCACAAGGCCGGCACCGACGTGGTCTGGGGCGTCTGAGTCCACAACACAACAGGAAGGGAGTGAGCAGATGAAACTCTGGAGCGACAGCTGGGCCAATGGCGAACCGATTCCGCCGCGTCATGCCGCGGGCCGGCTCGACGATGCAGGTGGCGTGGGCTTCTCCGACAACCTGAACCCGCACCTGGCCTGGAGCGACCTGCCCGCCGGCACCCAGTCGCTGGTGCTGGTGTGCCACGACTTCGACGTGCCCAGCAAGGGCGACGACGTCAACCAGCCCGACCGCGAAGTGCCGGCCGACCTGCCGCGCGTGGACTTCTTCCACTGGGTGCTGGTGGACCTGCCGCCATCGCTGACGCAGATCGCCGAAGGCGAGTTCAGCCAGGGCTTCACCGCCCGCGGCAAGCCCGGCCCGGCCACGCTGCACGGCGCGCGCCATGGCCTGAACGACTACACCGGCTGGTTCGCCGGCAACGCCGAGATGGCCGGCCAGTACTTCGGCTACGACGGCCCGTTCCCACCCTTCAACGATTCGCTGGTGCACCACTACGTGTTCACGCTGTATGCGCTGGACGTGGAGCGGCTGCCGGTGGAAGGCGCCTTCACCGGCCAGCAGGTGCGCGAGGCCATGGCCCCGCACGTGCTGGGCGAGGTGATGCACTCGGGCACCTACACCCTCAACAAGCGGCTGGCCCAGGCGTGACGCCGGCCACCCGCATCATCGCCATCCGCCACGGCGAGACGGACTGGAACGTCGCCACCCGCATCCAGGGCCACACCGACATTCCGCTCAACGACCAGGGTCGCTGGCAGGCCGGGCGCCTGGCCGAAGCCCTGGCCGACGAGCCGCTGGAAGCGGTGTATGCCAGCGACCTGGGCCGCGCCTTCGACACGGCGCAGGCCTTTGCCGCGCCCAAGGGACTGGCGGTGACCGCCGACGTGGGACTGCGCGAGCGGCGCTTCGGCAGCTTCGAGGGCATGAGCTTCGAGGAGATCGAGCAGCGCTGGCCCGACCAGGCGCTGCGCTGGCGCAAGCGCGACCCCGCCTTCGGGCCCGAGGGCGGCGAGACGCTGACCCAGTTCTACGAGCGGGTGGTGGCGGTGGTGCGGGGCCTGGCGCAACGCCACGCCGGCCAGAGCATCGCGCTGGTGTCGCACGGCGGCGTGCTCGACTGCCTGTACCGCGCCGCCACCCGGCTGGCGCTGGACGCGCCGCGCACCTGGCAGGTGGGCAACGCCAGCATCAACCGCCTGCTGCACACCGAAGGCGGCCTGACCCTGGTGGGCTGGAGTGACAACACCCACCTGGACACCGCGGCACGCGACGTGGGCGCGGCCGCGCCCTGAGCGCCGCCTAGCGGTCGCCGCGGCGGATCTGGCGCCAGGCGTTCTTGCGGTCGGTGACGCCGAACTTCAGCGGGATCACGGGCGGGTCGCCAGACGGGGCGCAGCTGTCGCCACTGCACACGCCTGTCTGGCGTTGCGCGACGATGCGGTCGCCATTGGCACCGCTGGTGCGCAGCAAGGTCACGGCAGATGACGAGGTTTGGCCCAGGTCGATGGCGGCGTATCCCATGTCCTCGACGTTTTTGCCGGTCAGCACGTCCAGCACGAAGAGCGAGGAATTGGACGCGCACTCCGACAGCAAGGCCTTGTTGGCCGTGAAGGCGATGGCGCCGAAGGCGATCGTCGGATCGTTGATCACCTGCAGGTTGTTCGGCAGGTCGATGTACCAGCCACGCCGGCTGCTCCAGTCGAAGTCGGTGCCAGTGGCGTCGACGGTGCTGTCGCTGTCGGTCACGAAGCTGCGGCGCACCAGGCTGTCGCGGGCGGAGCCCGCCAGCGCCGTGCCATCCTTGATGGCATAGAAGGTTTCGGTGGTGCCGCGGCCGAAATCGCTCACACCCAGCAGGCGGCCGGTGCCCACCAGGATCAGCCGGTCGCTGCCGTTGAACATGATCTCGGGCGCGGTGGTCACCGGTTGCGCGGTGGTGCCGGTCTTCAGCGTGGCCAGCTTCGTCGTCGTCTTGTCTTGCAGGTCGAAGTGCCACAGGTTGCCCTGCAGGTCGCCGCCGTACACGTGCACCACCTTGCCGTCGCCTTCCACCGCTGCATTGATCTGGGCCAGGCCCAGGTCGCCGCTGCCGCCGCCGTCGGCCACGAAGGTGTGCACCAGCTCGCCGGTGTCGGCATTGACCATGTACAGCCGGCCCTTGCCGTCGCTGCTGCCGTTGTAGCCCTGGGTGAACAGCACCACCGTGCCGTAGCTGCGCGTCTGCACCACCAGCGGCCGGCCCACTGACTGGCCCAGCGTGAAGCTGCCGCCGTTGCCGATGTCCCACAGCACATTGGTGGCCAGCTGCGTCTCGGTCAGGTTGCGCGGGTTGGTGACGTCGATGGCGTAGTAGCCCGGGCCGGCGGTCCCGCGTCCGGCCACCAGGTAGCGCTTGCTGCCCACCATCTGCACGGTGGGCGTGCCGTCGAGCAAGGTCTCGAAGTAGTAGTTGAGGTTGGCCGAGCTGGCCATGCTGGTGAGCACCGTGCCGGGCACGTAGGCCCACAGCTCGTCGCCTGTATCGACGTCCAGGGCGTGCATCATGCCGTCACCCGAAGCCGCGAACACCACCTTCGGCGCGGTGGACACCACCGGCTTGGCATTGATCACCGGGCCGATCAGCGAGCCGCGTGCGCGGTACTTGCTGCCTTCGCCGGTGCGGTCGCCGCGGAAATAGGCGGTCAGGCCCGCGCCGTCGGTGGACGACAGCGTGGCGCCGACGTTGGCGGTGGTAAAGGGCACGCGCGAGCCGCCGACGCTGGTGGCGATCACCCGGGCGGCGGTGCGATTGACCAGGCGATCGTTGGCCGACCAGGTGTAAGTCCCGGCGATGGCGCCCGTGTTGGTGTTCACCTCATTGGCGGTGATGTCGCCGGTCCAGCTGGACGAGGTGTACTTGCCCAGATAAGCCTTGCCGGTGCCGCGTGCCAGGTTCACCGTGTTGACGGACACCTCGCTTTGCGCGCCGGCCTGCTGGGCGATGTCGTTCAAGCCCCGCTGGATGGCAATGGCCGCCTGCGTCGGGTTGTCGGCCTTGTACATCTGGCCGCGGCCGTTGATGGTGGCATGCCACAGGTCGTCGATGGCGCTGGGTGTGTCCGGCTGCGGGTCGGGCCAGGTGAAGCTGGTGGTGAAGGGGTCGGTGATGCCCGGCCAGACCGTGCCACCGGCACCCAGCGTGATCGCATAGGTGTTCATGTGCAGGTTCCTGTTGCTGTCGGGGTTGCTCACCTGCTGGTTGGGCAGGCTGACGCGGCCGTCGGACAGCGGGTTGCCGGCGCCGGAGGTGCTGCGGTTGTTGCGCAGGTTCAGCGTGAAGTAGGCCAGGGCCACGTCGGCGAGCGAGTCGGCCTTGGTGGGCGCATACGGAAAACCGCTGCCGTAGGTGCTGCTGTTGTAGCTGGGCGGGGTGGCGGTGTCGTTGGCAAGGCCGTCGGTCACCACGAAGGCGTTGTTGCGCTGGCAGCTGTACTGGATGGCGGCCGAACTCGTCTTGTACTGCTCGCCGATGTACTTCAAGGTGGCAGTGGTCGGCGTGCCGCTGTCGGCCGGGTTGGTGTAGAACACCCCCGCCACGCGCCGACGGTTGGCTGCGTTGTCGGTGGCATCGCTGTCGTACATCGCCACATTGCCGCTGCGGCGGTTGAAGGCCACCACGCCCACGCGCATGCCGGTCAGGTTGTCCAGCACGCTGCCCATGGCGCCGGCCAGCATCAGCTTGCGCTTGCGGTAGTAGCTCCACCAGTTGGCGAAGTTCTGAAGGTCGGCGTTGTAGGCGGCGGTGGTGGTGTAGTTGGCGGGTTTGATCTCCACCTTTCGCAACCTGTGGCCGTCCGGGGTGCTCACGCAGGTGGTGGTCCAGGTGATGGGCGTGGTGGCCGTGCAGCTGTCATCGACCACCCAGTAGGTGGCCGGGTAGTAGATGGTCGTTACCGTCGCCGAGTTGTTGTAGACGACGCCGTCGGGCCGCAGCATGCCCGGCCGGTAGTAGACGGTGGCCACCTGGTCCGACGTCAGGTCCATGGTGACCGAGCCGGTGAGCGCCGGGTGCGACTTGGCGGCAGTGGGCGAGGCGTTGCCGTAGGTCTGCAGCGCACCGTCGTGGTAGGCCGGCTTCCACGGCGAATAGGTGATCGTTGGGTTGTAGTAGATCGGGTTGAACGCGCTCGAACGCATGGCCGCGAACTGAGGCGAGGGCGGCACGTTGCGGCCCAGTGAGTTGTCGTCGGCGTATTGCTTGGCGCCGGTGCCCGTTCCGTTCGGGAACAGGTAGTTCATGTAGTAGTCGCCCTTGGCCAGCAGCTTGCTGCCGTCCCAGAAGGTGCGGTTGGCCACGTTCCAGTTCAGCACGCCGTTGTAGGCACTGATCATGATCTCCCAGTCCATCGAGCCTGAATCGTCCATGCCGAAGATGACGTTGGGCTTGACGTTGACGTCGACCTTCAGCGGCCGCTTGGCCACGTCAGTGGCATGCGAGGCGGCGCCGTACATCAGGCCGGCCAGCGCGGCGCAGGCGACGGCGAATCGGGCGAGGGGCTTCATGGGTTTCTCAGCTCTTGGTGACCAGCGACTGGACAAACGTGCTCACGTCGGCCTGGCCGTTGCGGCCGATGGTGGTCACGCGCACGGTGATGCGGAATTGGCGGCCGGCCGGCGGGTCGTAGCTGCAGTCTTCCTGCTTGCAGGCCGCGCCACTCTGCGGCGCATTGGCCTGGCGCAGCAGGCATTCGCGCTGTGGGTTGGTCACGTTGGCCAGGCTGCACTGGCGGTCGACGAAGTAGCGCACGCTGTATTCGTTGTTGCTGCCCACCTGCACCTCGGGCGCGCTGTCCCAGTTCACGTTCAGTGGCACACCGTCGGCGTCGGTGGCGCGCTGTTGCGCGGCGTACCAGCTGCCGTCGTCGGCATCGGTGTTCACCAGTGCCACCACGCGCGCAAAGGCGGTGTTGATGCCCACCTCCGAGGCCTGCAGTGCACGTTCCTTGGCCGCCACGTTGCCGGCCACCAGGGTGCCTACTTCGGTCATGCGGGCCATCGACAGGCCACCGAGCAGCATCACCAGCAGCAGCACCAGCACCACGATCAACGTGACGCCTTGTTGGTCGCGAGGCCGCCTCATGGGCGCAGCCCCACGATGTAGTTGCGCAGCGGAATCATCAGGTCGTTGTTGCGGTAGCGGAAGCATTGCCAGGCGGTGCTGCCCACGTCGGTCGGCGTCACCGTGAGGTTGTCAGCCGCATCGAACAGCGGGATCGCGGCGGTGGTGGCGCTGCAGGACTCACCGGCCTTGGGCAGCTCGGCCTGCGGGCTGCGCGTCACCAGGTTCATACGCAACGCGCGCACGCGCTGCGCGTCGGCCGCGCTGGTCGGCTGGCCCCAGGTGCCGCCACCGGGCGCGGCGGCGTCGGGCTCCACCCAGCCCTGGAGGGTGTCCGCGCCGGCAGCGACGATGCCCAACCGCACCCGCAGCGCCACCACGTTGCGCACCAGCGCGACCGTGGCGTTGGCACCCGCCTGCAGGGGCAATTCCAGCTGCAGGTTGCCCTGCACCACGCGGTAGCGGTGCCATTGCAGGGCGCCCAGCAGCGAGACCCGCGCGCCGATGGGATAAAGCGCCGGGTTGGTGATGGCGGCGCCCTGGTTGTGCAGGCCGGCGGCAGCGAAGCTCAGCGTCTGCGGTGTGGTTTCGGTGGACGCGACGACCGCGGTGACGCTGCGTGCGGTGCAGGGCGTGCCCAGTGCGGCGGGGGCCAGCAGCACCGCATCGCCGACGCTGGCGGGCAGGTAGGTCTGCAGCTCGGCCTGCATCATGTTGGAGGCGGTGCGCAGCGCCACGTTGGCGCCACCGGCCACCGCAGTGGCGTACACCAGGTCGAGTTGGTCCTGGCCGCCCGCGCGGGTGACGCGCACCGGCGAGAAGCTGGCCTGGTCCAGCACCGTGGCGCCCACCCGCAGGTTCAGGCCGCTGCACATGTATGCGCCGTTGCCGAAGAAGCCCAGGCCGGCCTGGGCCGCGTCTTCCTTGATCTGCGCCAGCGTGGTGGCACCGCTGACCACGGCGGCACCCGCGCCCAGGCCCTGGCGCTGCATCGCGCCAAAGACCATGGCGCTGCTGCTGGCGGCCAGGCCGACCAGCAGCGAGATGACGATGCCGATCATCAGCTCGATGATGGACAGGCCGCGCTGGGCGGCGCCCCCGCGTCTAGAAGCGCACATCGGTCACCACCTCGACGTAAGGTGCGTTGGCCGCGTCCTCGCCTGCGTCCTGCTGCAGCTTGCCGGTCCAGCCCAGGCGGATGGTCAGGCGTCCGTTGGCGGCGTTGAGCGTGGACGTGGCGCTGGCCGCGCCCGGCAGTGCAGCCAGCGTGGCCGCGCGCCAGTTGTCGGTCAGGGTGCGGGCCGCCGCATTGCCGCAGACGCCGGCGGCCGGCGCGGTGTAGCAGGCGGCGTTGGCCGGCTGGTCGATGCGTACCAGGCTGGCCAGCTGGTCGGCCATGCGCAGCGCCTGCAGGCGCACCTGGCCGTCGGTGCCGGCCTTGACCACCTTGGCCTGGAAGCGCGACATGCCCAGCAGGCCGAACACCAGCACCACCATGGCAATCAAGGCTTCCAGCATGCCGAAGCCACGCAGCGCATGGCGGCGGGTGCGAGGCGTGCGCATCAGCTGCATTCCGATTGGATGGGGCACAGCCGCACACCGCCGCCGGCTTCGACCACCAGGGCCGGGCAGCGGATGTCGGTGGAGCAGGTCACCCCGGTCTTGATGAAGTTGAAGGTCTGCGTGGTGCCGGCGGGCCAAGTGCGGCCTTCGCTGCCGAAGTCCACCGTGGCCGCGGCCGACAGGCGCACGCCGTCGGGCAGCGTCACGGTGCGCAGCACCGTGCCGGCGTCAGCGGCGGCCAGGCCCACGCGGTCGATCACCTGCACCGTGCTGCCGTCGATGGACAGGCGCACCCGGCCGTTGCGCTTGATGGCTTCGCTTTGCGCGTACATCGCGCTGCTGTAGGCGCTGTTGCCGGCCTCGCGCAGCCGCGAGTTCTGCACGTAGTCGCCCAGGTAAGGCAGGCCGGCGATCATCAGGATGCCGGCGATGGCCACGGTGACCATCAGCTCGATCAGCGTCAGGCCGCGCGCGGCGCGGCGTTGCGTCAGGTGTCGCATACCGAGCCCTTGGTGGACCAGCAGGTGTCGTTGGTGCCCTTGGGGTGGGCCGTGGTGGCGCGGGTGCCCGCCTGGTTGATGGTGTAGGTGTAGCCGCTCATGGCGCCGCTGCCGGTGGCCGTGGCGGTGTAGCCGTTGGCGCCGTTGGCCGCGCAGGTGATGGTGAAGTTGGGCACGTTGGCGGGCACGGCCACGGCGCAGGCGCCGTTGTTGGCAAAGCTGCCGGTGTCCTGGAAGCGCTGCTCCATCCGCACCTGGTAGCTCGACAGCGCGTCCAGCGCCGGCGGCACCCGTGAACGCTGCACATAGCTGTTGTAGGCCGGCAGGGCCACGGCCGACAGGATGGCCACGATGGCCACGGCGACCATCAGCTCGATCAGGGTGAAGCCGCGTTGGCGGAAGGCGTGCATGTGAAATTCCTGGAAGGGCCGGGCCCGTGGGGCTTTCGCCGGGTTCGATCCAGGTATCGGAGCGGCGGCCACCGGCTTGAGCCGGCCGCCGCGCGGCACGGATCAACGGCGGCGTCGGGCCGACGAGCGGCAACGCCATCGTCGCCCGGCCGGGCCGGGGGTGGTCGGTGGAACAGACGGGCGCCGAACCGCCTGTTCGGCGCCGTGGCGGGCGGCCGCTACGGGCGCGGGCGGCGCGTCAGCTGCTGAAGAGGTCGCCGCCGCCGCTGGCCGGCGGGGCCACGCCCAGGTGGCGGTAGGCGGCCAGCGTGGCGATGCGCCCGCGCGGCGTGCGCTGCAGGTAGCCCTGCTGGATGAGGTAGGGCTCGATCACGTCTTCGATCGTGCCGCTTTCTTCGCCGATGGCGGCGGCCACGTTGTCCAGGCCCACCGGTCCGCCATCGAAGCGGTGCACCACCGCTTCCAGCAGCTTGCGGTCCATCACGTCCAGGCCGTGCGGGTCCACGTCCAGCATGGCCAGCGCCAGGTCGGCGATCGCCTTGTCGATGCGGCCATTGCCCTTGACCTCGGCATAGTCGCGCACCCGGCGCAGCAGCCGGTTGGCGATGCGGGGCGTGCCGCGTGAGCGGCGGGCGATCTCGGCGGCGCCGACGGCGTCGATCGGCGCATTCAGCAGCCCGGCCGAGCGGTGCACGATGCGCGCCAGTTCTTCAGGTGTGTAGAACTCCAGCCGCGCCACGATGCCGAAGCGGTCGCGCAGCGGGTTGGTCAGCATGCCGGCGCGGGTGGTGGCGCCCACCAGCGTGAAGGGCTGCAGGTCCAGCTTGATCGAGCGGGCCGCCGGGCCTTCGCCGATCATGATGTCGATCTGGTAGTCCTCCAGCGCGGGGTACAGGATCTCCTCGACCACCGGCGACAGGCGGTGGATCTCGTCGATGAAGAGCACGTCGTTCTTCTCGAGGTTGGTGAGGATGGCCGCCAGGTCCTTCGGCTTTTCCAGCACCGGGCCCGAGGTCTGGCGCAGGTTCACGCCCAGCTCGGTGGCGATGATGTGGCTGAGCGTGGTCTTGCCCAGCCCCGGCGGGCCGAACAGCAGCACATGGTCCAGCGCCTCGGCCCGCTTCTTGGCCGCGCCGATGAAGATCTCGAGCTGCTCACGCGCCTTGGCCTGCCCCACGTACTCGGCCAGGCCCTTGGGGCGCAGCGCGCGCTCGATGGCTTCCTCGTTGGGCGACGACGGCGCGGCGCTCACCATGCGGCGCGCGGGCAGGGCAGGGGCGCCGAAATCGTCGGTCTGGATGCTCATGGCCCATTATCCCCAGCGGGCTCAGGCGGCTAACATGCCCGCCTCGTGAGCACCGCGTCCGCCTTTGCGCTGCCAGGGGCGTTGCCTCGGTGACCTCGGTCCACAGTTGCGGCTGCTCGCCATGGGCGAGCGGTCGACCCGCCGGTGCGCCCAGCTCCCACTGGCTGCGCGCCGTCATCCCAGGAGAACGACATGACCCTCAAGACCCGAATCGCCACGCTGGCGCTGCTGGCCGCCGCTGCCACCGCCGCCATGGCCCAACCCAAGGTGGAAGGCGCCTGGTCGCGGCCCACGGTGCAGGGCCAGAAGGCCGGCGGCGGCTTCCTGCGCATCGAAAGCCCGACGGCCGACCGACTGGTGGGCGGCAGCAGCCCGGTGGCCGGCCGCGTGGAACTGCACACGATGAAGATGGAAGGCGATGTGATGCGCATGCGCGAGGTCGACGGCATCGAGGTGCCTGCCGGCCAGGCCGTGGCGCTGCAGCCCGGCGGCTTGCATCTGATGCTGATGGACCTGAAGTCGCCGCTGAAGGCCGGCGACCGCTTTCCGCTGACGCTGAAGTTCGAGAAGGCGGGCGAGGTGCCGGTGCAGGTGGAGGTGCGCAGCGCCGCGCCCGGTGGCAAGGCCGAGGCCGAAGGCCACGGCACTCATAAACACTAAGCCTGCGTGCAGGCCTGCCCGCCCGGCGCTGACGAGGCCGGCAGGCCGAACACCCGGTCGAAGCCCCAGTTGAAGACGAAGGTGTAGACCAGGAAGAACAGCACGAAGCCCAGGTCGGCCACCAGCGCCTCCCACAGGCTGATGTCCAGCCACCAGGCGAAGGTGGGCACCAGCAGCGCCACCAGGCCGCCCTCGAAGCCCACCGCATGGGCGATGCGGCGCTTCAAGCTGCGGCCACGCACGGCCTGGCGGGCCTCCCAGCGCTCGAAGAAGTGCGTGAAGGTCAGGTTCCACAGCACCGCGATGATGGAGCTCATCACCGCCAGCGCGCCCGAATGGCCCAGACCCTGGCCGAACACCAGCGCCAGCGTGACGGCGACGATGGTGATGGCGATCGCTTCGTACAGCGTGATGAAGACGATTCGGCGCTTGATGCCTTGCATGGTGGAGTCCTGCTTGTCCCTGGGCCGCCACTGTAGTTGCGTGGTGCTGATATATAAAGTCGGCTTCTTTCAGTTTTGCTGACAGATCATGGCCTTCACCGCCGACAACGTGCCCGTATTCCTGGCCGTGCTGGACCACGGCTCCTTCTCGGCTGCCGCGCGTGCGCTGGGGCGCGTGCCCTCAGCCGTCAGCATGGCCATGGCCCACCTGGAGGCCGAGCTGGGGTTGACGCTGTTCGACCGCAGCGGTCGCGAGCCGCGGCCGACGCAGGCGGCGCTGTCGCTGGCACCGCAGGCGCGGGCGCTGGCGGCGCAGGCGCGCCAGCTGCAGGCGCATGCGCTGGCGCTGTCGCAGGGGCTGGAGACGCGGCTGACGCTGGCCATCGCGCCTGAGCTGCTCACCGCGCCCTGGAGCCATGCGCTGCAGGGCCTGGCGCAGGATTACCCGCTGCTGGAAGTGGAGGTGCTGGCGGCCCCGCAGGCCGATGCGCTGGCCATGCTGCACAGTGGCCGCGCCCAGCTGGCGCTGGTGTTCGAGCGGCCCAGCCTGGACGGGCGCGAGGGCTTCCAGGAGATCGGCGCCGAAACGCTGGTGCTGGTGATGGCGCCCGGCCATCCGGCGCTGGCCGCCATGGCGCCGGGCGAAAAGTTGTGCGAGCACCACCTGATCGACAACCGGCAGATCGTGGTGGCCGGCCGCGAGCCAGGGCAGGGCGACAGCCGCTTCGAGTTCGCCCGCCACCGCTGGCGCACCGACAACGCGCTGGCGGCGCTCAGCCTCATCCTGGCCGGCGTGGGCTTCGGCTGGCTGCCACGCAGCTTGGTGCAGCCTCACGTGGCCGCGGGCCGGCTGGTGGAAATGGCCTTCGAGAACCTTTCCAACGGCAACACCTTGTGGGTGGACCTGGTGTGGTCGAAAGAGCGGCCGATGGGGCCTGCGGCACGGCGGTTCGTCGAGCGGATGCGATCCGGCTGAAGATTCAGCACCAGAGTGGCCGATGAAACGAGCCCCCCAGCGGTGCCGCGCGCCTCTTGACGGTGAATAGCAGCCTTGAAGTTGGGCCGGGGCGAGACGAAGCTGGGGAATGCCTGGCGGAGTTTTCAGGCAGAGATTGAGCGGTTGATGGCAATCGCAAGCAGTCTGGCCGGCGCCCGCGATTGAGCTGGGTGCCTTGTTCCCCGCAGCCTTGTCTGGCCGACATGAACCAGAGACGCCCCGCTGTACCCCTGTTCAGCGGCGAACGCGCGCTGACGATCAGCAGCCCCGCGATCCCGCAGCACCTGGGCCGGCCGGCACTTGTGCCGCTGCGGCTGAGCGGCCGGGAAGAGATCAACGGCTTGTTCGAGTACCGGCTGGTGCTGCAGACGCCCGATGAGCTGGCGGAGTTCGGCGGCCCGATGCGGGGTGCCAACTTCAGCCTGCCCGACATGGTGGGCCGTGAGATCTCATGCTGCATCGAGCTGGAAGGCCGTGGCGCTGGTGAGCGCCAGATCAACGCGTTGATCACCGAAGCCCGCCTGCTGGGCGAAGACAGCCGGCATGCGCTCTATGCGCTGACGCTGCGACCCTGGCTGTACCTGGCCACGCTGAGCACCGACTGCAAGGT
>NZ_CAXFDV010000475.1:0-8566 GCF_964001545.1 uncultured Aquincola sp. | reverse complement strand
CGACCGCTGACGGCCGCCTCTGTGTGTGAGGCCGACCTTACTCAGCCCGTGGCTGCACACACCACGGAGAAGCTCCCGGCGTGCACTGGTGAAAACCCGTCGGGCACCCGCGCGCAGGCTCGTCTGCACGAAGTTGCATAGACAACTGCAAGAGGATCCTTATTCTCAGGAAGTACTTCACGAACGACGTACACGCAGCACATAATCGGTGCGCCATGAATGCCTTGCGCCACGCCCCCTGGACCTGCCGGCTGTTGCTGGCTGCGTTCATCGTGGCCGTGTTCAACATGGCCTTGATGCCGCTGCTGCATCCGCAGTCCATGAACCTGGTGTGCAGCGCCTCCGGTGTCGTCAAGCTCGTGCTGGCCGATGGTCAGGACGACGCATCGCCTGCCCAGGGCCATGGCACCGAGTGCCCGCTGTGCACCCTGGGCAGCGCACCACCGCCGGCTGCAGTGGTGCCCCAGGTCTTGCCGCTGTCGCCGCTGGCGTATGTGATGCAGGCCATCCCGGCCGCACGCCTGGCAGCGGCCACTGCCGCGCCGCTGCCGCCTCGCGGTCCGCCCGCGCGCGCCTGAGCAGCCTTCTTCGCTGCCCCTGAGACCGTCCGCCGGTCTGGTCCATCCGCTGCATCTGTCCGTTCGCTGCTGAGCAGTCGAGCGTGCCGCTGCCTGTGCGTGTTCCACCGACGCCATCCCCGATGCCATCCCCGACGCTGAAGGCCTGAAGCCCGGCGCGGCCGGCTCGCGTCGCCCCGGTCTCCCCCCGTCATCGCCCCTATTCCGCACGGCCTGCCGCTGAGGCCAGGCAGCGGACGGGTGTGCGCCTGCGCTTGTCTTTTTTGTCATCGCCGATCGACATGACTTCCGTTCGCCTGTTCTTTCTCGCCGCTGCTGCGGCCGCTTCCGTGCCCGCCGCTGCCCACATTGGTTATGGCGGCCGCGACTTCGGCAGCTTGCAAGCCGACAGCTTCACCACCATCAGCAACCAGGCCGTGAGCGGCAACTACGGTTGGGCCGACGCCACCGACGCCGACTTCGGCGACAGCCACCGCTCGCGCGCCTTCCGCTTCCACCTCGACAGCACCTTGACGCTGGAGATCACCGCTGCCGCCAACGCCGGTGCCACGGCCACCTCCATCGGCGGCCTGCTGCCCGGCTTTTCTCTGTACGAAGGCCTGGCCCATGTGTCGCCGGCCTCGGCCGACCATGACGGCGCGGCCATCACGCTGGACTACCTGGCCAGCCTGCCTGGCGTCGCCAAGGAAGGGGCCTGGGTGGCCACGGGCGACTGGCGCATCGGCAACGACGGCAACGCCGCCCAGCCCGCGGCCTTGTCCAGCTTCCGCTTCGTCGGCTACGCGGTGGACGGTGATGCCGGCAACTTCGGCAGCGCGGCCGGCCTGGTGGGTGACGGCCTGGCCGACGGCACGGTGACGGCCCGCTTCACGCTCGGGCCGGGCGATTACTCGCTGTTCGTCGGGGGCGCGGACTACGCCGCGCAGGCCAGCGCCGCGCTGCCCAGCTACGGCCTGGCCGTGACCGTGGCCGCGGTGCCCGAGCCCGGCACCACGGCGCTGCTGCTGGCCGGGCTGGGCCTGGTCGGCGGCCTGGCCCGCCGCCGCGCACGCCCCGCCTGATCCGTCGTCCACCGCCTCCACCTTGCCGACCCATGCCACCGAAGCTGTTGTTCCCTGTCGTTCGCGCCCATCGGGCCGCCGTGCCTGCGGCCTGCCTGGTGGCCTTGCTCGTCGCCGCCTGTGGGGGCGGTGGAGGCGATTCGGTGGCCGTCATTGGCGGCGACTCGACGCCACCGGCCACCCCCACCACGCCGCTGCCGTTGCCCACGGCCAGCGCCACCACGCTCAGCGGCACCGTGGCCGTGGGCGCTGCGGTGGTGGGTGCCCAGGTGCGCGCGCACTGCCTGAACGGCGATGCCCAGGCCCTGGCCCCCACCGATGCGCTGGGCGCCTACACGGTGGAACTGCGCGACGTGCTGCCACCGTGCCTGCTGCAGGCGCGCGGCGGCCAGGCCGGCGGTGTGGCCTTCACCGGCGTGCTGCATTCGCTGGCCCAGGCCACCGGCCAGGCCGCGCTGCATCCGCTCACTGAACTGGCGCTGGCCAAGGCCTACGGGCGTGAGCCTGCCGCTGTGTTCGACGCTTTCGTGGCTGCGAACGACCTGCCCAGTGCCACCACGCTCTCCTCCGCGGCCGACTGGGTGCGTGCGCAGGCCGGCGCCCTCGGCTTGTCCATGCCCGCTGGCGACCTGTTTGCCGGTGCGTTTGCCGTGGGGGACCAGACCGACCGCCAACTGGATGCGCTGGCCGCCCGGCTGGCCGCCGACGGCGCGACCTTGTCAGACCTGCGCAGTGCCGCGGTCGCCGCCACCGCCTGGGCGCCGACGCTGGCGGCCACCCGCGCGGCGGCCGAGGCGCGTGCCGCGGCCGAGGCCCAGGCCGCCGTCGATGCCGCGGCGCGCCAGGCCGAAGCCGAGCGGCGCGCGGCCGAACAAGCCGCGGCGGCCGAGGCCGCCCGCGTGGCCGCCCAGCGCGCCGCCGAAGCAGCCGCCCTCGCTGCCGCGCAGGCGGCCGCTGCCTCGGAGGCGGAGCGCCTGGCGGCGCTGGCCCGCGCCGAGGCGGCTGCACGGGCAGCCGCGGAGGCTGAGGCGGCCGCCCGCGCGCAGGCCGAAGCCGCTGCGCAGGCGGCCGCCGCGGCCCAGGCCGACACCGTGCGCGGCACGGCACGTGCGCTGGGCGGTGCCCTGGTGGGTGCCACCGTCGACCTGCGCTGCGCTGCCGGTGCACCGCAGACCGGCGCCATCACGGCCAGCGATGGCAGCTTCTCGCTGCGGCTGCAGCAGGCCAGCCCGCCCTGCGTGCTGCAGCTGCGGGGTGGGCGTGCGGGCGGCAATGACAACACCGAGACCCTGCACGGCTGGGTGACGCAGGGCGGCAGCACGGTGCAGGTCACGCCCTTGTCGGATCTGATCCTCGGGCGTGCGTGGGGTGCCCGACCAAGCCAGGTGTTCAGCCGCTATGCCGGCGGCGCCGATGCACTGGGCAGCAGCAGCCTGGCGGCGGCGCGCCAGGCCGTGGTGGCTTCACTGGCCACGTTGGGCATGCCGGCGCCCACGGGCGACGCCCTGTCGGGTGCAGTGGCCGACGGCGATGCCACGGCGCTGGCGCTGCAGTCGTTCAGCGGCATCCTCTACACCCACGACGTGACGCTGGCCGAGGTGGCCGAGGCTGCGGCCGCCCGCAGCGACCTGGCGGCCCGCATCACCGCCGACCGCAGCGTGGCGGTGCAGTTCGCCGCCGTGGCCGGCAGCACGCCGCTGCGCTGCGGCACGCCGCTGGGGCCGCTGGGCAGCACCGCCACCCCGGCCCGGCTGATGGACTTCCGCTTCTACCTGTCGGCGGCGCGGCTGTTGCGCGCCGACGGGGCAGAAGTGCCGGTGAAGCTGGCGGCCGACAGCGCCTGGCAGACCACGGCCGCCAACGGCGACGCGGTGACGCTGATCGACCTGGAAGACGGCAGCGCCGAGTGCGCCGCCGAAGGCACCACCGGCGGCAATGCGCTGCTGGCGGGCACCGTGCCGGCCGGCCGCTACGTGGGTCTGCTGGTCACGCTGGGCGTGCCGCATTCGATGAACCACACCGACACCGCCACCGCACCACCGCCGCTGGACAGCTTTGCGATGGGCTGGAGCTGGCAGGCCGGCCGCAAGTTCGCCAAGATCGAAGTCACCCAGCCCAGCGCCGGGGCCTGGTCGTCAGACACCTTCTTCGTGCACCTGGGCGCCACCGGCTGCACCGGCAACGCCGGCCTGGGCACGGTGCAGTGCAGCAAGCTCAACCGGGGCCTGATCCGGCTTGAAGCATTCGACCCTCGCACGCAGAAGGTGGCGGTGGACCTGGAGGCACTGCTGGCCGGCACCAACATCACGATCAACCAGGGCGGGGCGCAGGGCTGCATGTCGGCCGGCACCGACCGCGACTGCGACGGCGTGTTCCGGGCGCTGGGCATCGACTGGCGCGCCGATGGCAACGGCAGCGGGCTGCCGATCGACGGCGGCCGCACGCAGACCGTGTTCAAGGCGGTGGCCAAATGAAGCGGCTGTGTGTTCTCTGGCTGGCGACGCTGGCCCTGCTGCTGGCCGGCTGCGGCGGTGGCGGCAGCACCGAGGTGCAGGTCGACCGTGGCAGCAGCAGCGGATGGGCCTGGAGCCTGCCGGCGCAATTTCCGGTGCCGCGGGTGCCCGCGGACAACCCGATGACGGCCGACAAGGTGGCGCTGGGCCGCTTCCTGTTCTACGACCGCCGGCTGTCGGGCAACGGCACCCAGGCCTGCGCCAGCTGCCACGTGCAAAGCCTGGCTTTCACCGATGGCCGCATCACCGCGCTGGGCTCCACCGGCCAGGGCCATCCACGCAATGCCCAGCACCTGGGCAACGTGGCCTACAACCCGACGCTGACCTGGGCCAACAACGCGCTCACCGATCTGGAAACGCAGATGCTGGTGCCCCTGTTCGGCACCGCACCGGTGGAGATGGGCATCAACGACGGCAACCGCGCCGCGGTGCTGGCGCGGCTGCAGGGCGATGCGGCCTATCCGGCGATGTTCGGCGCGGCCTTCCCGGGCGAAGCGGCGCCGGTCAGCTGGGGCAACGTGGTCAAGGCCATCGCGGCCTTCCAGCGCACGCTGGTGTCGGGCAACAGCAAGTACGACCAGTATCTGCGCGGCCAGGCCACGCTGACCGACGCCGAACAGCGCGGCCTGACCCTCTTCTTCGGCGAGAAGGCCGAGTGCTTCCACTGCCATGGCGGCATCAACTTCAACGACCAGTTCGTGCATGCCAGCTCGCGCCTGACCGAGACGCCGTTCCACAACACCGGCCTCTACAACATCGGCGGCACCGGTGCCTTCCCTGAGCCCAATCGCGGCCTCTTCGAGCTCACTGCGCTGGCCGCCGACATGGGCAAGTTCCGCGCGCCCAGCCTGCGCAACGTGGAGGTCACTGCGCCCTACATGCACGACGGGACCATCGCCACCCTGGCCGAGGTGCTGGCGTTTTATGCCGCCGGTGGCCGTGTGATCAGCAGTGGCCCCCATGCCGGCGATGGCCGCAGCAACCCGTTCAAGGACCCGCTCGTCAGCCGCATCACGCTGGATGCGCAGGAGCGCGAAGACCTTGTCGCCTTTCTCAAGACCCTCACCGACCATGAGTTCCTCACCAACCCCCGCCTGTCCGACCCGTTCGCCGCCGCGCGCTGAGCGCTGGCCACGCGGTGCCGCGGCGCTGCTGCTGGCGGCGCTGGTTGGTGGCGCCGTCGCGCACGGCCTGGAAGACCACGAGGCCGACGACACCGCGCCGGGCGTGCAGCTGGAAGGCGCGCTGGCGCTCAGTGCCGCCCACGCCTCCCAGCCCTGGCCGGCAGCCCGGCTGCCGGGCCTCTTCAGCAATGGCGACACGCCGGCCGACCGCCGCGGCGGTGCGCTGGAACACGGCACGCTGGCGCTGGGCCTGCGGGCCGATGCGCAGTGGTCGGCCCGGCTGGGCTACGGCTGGCACGACAGCGACCCCGCCCACGTGGAAGACGCCTGGCTGCAATGGCAGCGCCCGCTGGGCGAGGGCCGGCTGCAGCTGCGCGGTGGCCGGCAGGCCGTGCCCACCGGCCGCGTGGTGGCCGGCGGCGGGCATTTCGACCGTTTCGGCGCCATGCCGCTGGCCAAGCGGGTGGTGCTGGGCGGCGACTGGATCGACGACGGCCTCGACCTGCGCTGGCAGCGCGGGGAAGACGACCGCTGGCCCTGGCTGCAGTCGCTGGGTGTGGGTGTGTGGCGCGGCCGCGCCTACCCGGGCGGTGCCGGCATGCCCTGGGCGCCGGCGCTGCAGGCGCGTGTGGGCGCCGGGGGCTGGCAGGCCCAGCTGCTGGCCATGCGCCTGCAGCCCAGCCGCCGCGGCGCCTACATCCAGAACGCGTTGTCGGGGCATACCCACGCCAGGCCCGACTGCGAGCGCAGCCTGGTCGGCATCACCTGCTTCGACGGCCGCAGCGACGTGCTGACGCTGGGCCTGCGCTGGGACACCCCCTGGACGGGCTGGACGCTGCAGGCCGCGGGCCTGTGGCGACGCGATGTCGGTGCGCTGTGGTCGGCCAGCGGCGATGCGCATTACCGCGGCAACACCGGCGGCGGCTGGCTCGATGTGATCTGGCAGCCCAGCGACCGCTGGCAGCTGGCGCTGCGCGGCGAAGGCGTGCGCGGCGTGCAGCGTGTGCGCGGCAGCGGCGCACTGGCCGTGGCCACCGATGCCGGCCTGCTGGGCAACCAGCGTGTGCAGCGGCTGGCCGCCAGCGCCGGCTACCTGCTGCGCGACGACCTGCGCGCCAGTGTGGAAGCGGGCGTCGACCGCATCGGCAGCGAGCGCGAGTCCTTCGCCGCGCTGCGCCTGGTGTGGACGCCCGGTGCGCTGTGGCGCCGCGACTGGTAGCGGCCCTGCGATCACCGATTCAACCCCCGCGGGGCACGGCCCCGCATTCACCTCAGGAGAGAGCACGATGAACAAGACCTTCCAACCCGCTGCCGCGCTGCGCAGCCTGGCCGCCACGGCCGCTCTGCTGGCGCTGGCGCCGGCCGGCTGGGCCGCCGGCTCGGTCGAATTCCAGGCCTGGAGCGGCGCCGGCAACAGCGACGCACCGCTGCTGAGCGTGGGCGGCAGCCTCAGCGACGTGCAGACGCTGGGCAAGAACAGCTATGCCGACAACCCCAGCCTGATGTACTCCGGCTGGGCGCATGTGGGCGCCTGGTACAACTTCCAGGTGGCCACCACGGCCGACATCACCCTCACGCTGACGCCCACGCTGGCCTCGGCCAACTTCGCGCCCGGCCTCACGCTCTGGGCCTCGGGCAGCAGTGCCTTCGACGGTGGCACGGAATCCGACGAGTTCGCCGTCAACGGCTGGGGCAGCCCGCATTCGCTGAACGTGGCGGGGCAGGTGGGTGACGTCGGCACCGCCTGGCTCAGCGGCAGCAACGGCAACATCCAGCAGACCCTGGCCTATGCGCTCACCGGGCCCAGCCATGCATCCACCACCACCGGCTGGGGCGAGAACCTGGTGCAGGGCGTGAACGACGTGCGCAAGGACAACAGCTTCGCCACCGGCGTCAGCGGCACCGCTGTCGGCAACAGCATCAGCATGACCGTCAGCGGCGTCAAGGCCGGCTGGTACACCATCTTCATCGGCGGCGCCAACAACGCGCTGGCCACGTCGGCGAGCTACAACCTGGGCGTCAGCGCGGTCGCGGCCGTGCCGGAGCCGGGCACCTGGGCGCTGATGTTCGGTGGCCTGGCCGCGGTGGCCGGCCTGCAGCGCCGCCGTCGCCCGGCGCGCTGATCGGTCCCCTCCGCCCTCTGTCCACTTGTCTGTACAACTTGTCGTGATGAAGCTGATGGCACCGCGGGCGCTGCCCGCAATCCTGCTGGCGCTGGCCGGCTGCTGGGCCGGCATGCCCGTGGCCCGGGCCGAGTTCGGCCCGATGCCGATGTCGCTCAAGGGCGTGCCGGTGCCACCGGTGCCGGGTTTGTATGACGGGCCCCAACCCATCATCGTCGACCGCCAGGCGGCCATCCAGCTTGGCAAGGCCTTGTTCTGGGACAGCAACGTGGGCAGCGACGGCATGGCCTGTGCCTCCTGCCACTTCCAGGCGGGGGCCGACCGCCGGGTGCGCAACCAGCTGGCGCCCGGCGGCAAGCATCAGGTGGCGCCGCGCTTCGACCAGGGGCTGGACGGGCTGCGCCGTGGCCCCAACCAGGTGCTGCGGGTGGCGGACTTTCCGTTCACGCAGCCGGCCGATCCGCTGACCGAAGCCGACGTCGCCGGCCTGGCCCGCATCTCCGACGACGTGGCCGGCTCGGGCGGCGCCTTCGGCGGCCAATTCCAGTCGGTCAGCTACGCCATGACCAGCACCGACGGCTGCGTGCGGTCGCCCGATGCGGTGCACCAGATCGGCGGCATCGGTGCGCGCCGCGTGTCGGCGCGCAATGCGCCCACGGTCATCAACGCGGTGTTCAACCACCGCCTGCTGTGGGATGGCCGTGCCAGCAACGTCTTCAACGGCAGCAGTGCCGGCGGCCCGCGCGACCCGAACGCGGGCGTGTGGGTGCTGCAGGCCGATGGCAGCGTGCGCCGTGAGCGGCTGGCCTTGATCAATTCCGCCCTGGCTTCGCAGGCGATGACGGCGCCCGTGGACGCCACCGAGATGAGCTGCAGCGGCCGTTCGCTGCCCGACCTGGGCCGCAAGCTGCTGTACCGCCCAGTGCTGGAGACGCAGATCGTCAGCGCCACCGACAGCGTGCTGGGCCCGCTGTCGGAGAGCGTGCGTGCCGGCACGCCGCTGCCTGCGCTGCAGGTGGACTATGTGACGTTGGTGCAGCGCGCCTTCCATCCGCGGTACTGGTCGTCCATTCAGCGCGGCCCCTACGGCAAGCCCAACACCGGCGCCCGCGGCGTGATGTCGCAGGCCTACAGCCAGGTGGAAGCCAACTTCAGCCTGTTCTTCGG
>NZ_CAXFDV010000474.1:0-2206 GCF_964001545.1 uncultured Aquincola sp. | reverse complement strand
TCATTTCTTGCCCTTGACGTGGCCTTCCAGCTCGGCAAAGGTCGGGCGCTCGGTGGAATACAGCACCTTGCGGCCGAACTCCACCGCCACCTGCGGCGCATAGCCCTGCATCGAGGCCAGCAGCGTGGTCTTGATGCACTGCAGCTCCTTGCTGCCTTCGTCCACCTTCTGCTCCAGCAGGCCGCCCAGCGGCTCGAAGATGCCGTAGGCCAGCAAGATGCCGAGGAAGGTACCCACCAGGGCCGAGCCGATCATGCCGCCCAGCACCGCCGGCGGCTGGCCTACCGAGCCCATGGTGTTCACCACGCCCAGCACCGCGGCCACGATGCCGAAGGCCGGCAGCCCGCCGGCCAGGCGCTGGATGGCGCCCACCGCGGCATGCGCCTCGTGGTGGTGGGTGTCGATCTCGCTGTCCATCAGCGATTCGATCTCGTGCGAGTTCAGGTTGCCCGACACCATCATGCGCAGGTAGTCGGTGATGAACTCCATCACATGGTGGTCGTTGCCCACCACCGCGTACTTGGAAAAGATGGCCGAGCTGTGCGGGTCCTCGACGTCCTTTTCGATGGACATCAGGCCTTCCTTGCGTGCCTTCTGCAGGATCTCGTACAGCAGCGCCATCAGCTCCATGTAGCGGGCCTTGGTGTACTTGCTGCCCTTGAAGCAGGCGCCGAAGCCCTTCATGGTGGCCTTGAGCACCTTGGGCTGGTTGTTGGCGATCATCGCGCCGATGGCCGCGCCCATGATCGTGATCATCTCGAACGGCAACGCATGCAGCACGACGCTGATGTTCCCGCCGTGGGCGATGAACACGCCGAAGATGCAACCCAGCGCTACGAGCCAGCCGATGATGACGAACATGATGTGAACGAGTTCCTGGTTCCGCGGTTTATCGGTGCGGGATCCGTTCACTTGAGTTTGGCGCCGGGGGCCGGGGGTCGCTCCATGCAACAGCGCCGTTTTGGCGCGCCAATAAAAAACGCGGACCGTGGGGTCCGCGTGAAAGCACAGAGACTGTGCCAGGAGGAGACAAATGAGCGATGAGATCGCCCGCAGGGTGTGTATCGGCTGGTGCTGCGGGCGTCTTGAGGACTTTTTTCGCGGCGCCGCGTGTCAGTGCGCGGAGCTGCTTTGCATGGTCAGGGCGCCGGCCGCCTTGCCCTTGCCGGCACGCGCCGGGGGGTTGCACAGGCCGCAGGTGTAGTGACGGGCGATTTCATGCGGGTGGGTGACGTAGTGGCCGCCGCAGCTGTTGCACTTGGTCATGGTCAGCATGCCGTTGTCGACGAACTTGACCAGGCGCCAGGCGCGGGTGACGGACAGCAGCGGTTCCAGGTTCTGGGCTTGGGTTTGTTCCAGGTAGAGCTGGTAGGCCTTGATGACGACGTCGATCTCGTCCATCTCCGCCGCCTTGTTCAGGTATTCGTGGATGTTCAGGAACAGGCTGGCGTGGATGTTCGGCTGCCAGGTCATGAACCAGTCGGTCGAGAAAGGCAGTTGGCCCTTGCTGGGGCTCTTGCCGGACACTTCCTTGTAAAGACGAAGCAGCCGCTCATAGCTCAGGTCGGTTTCCGATTCCAGCACCTGCAGGCGAGCGCCCAGGTTGATCAGCGTGACCGCCCGTTCGATTTGCTTGGCTTCGGTGAGGATGCTCTTGTTGCGTGCCATGATCTTTGCTCCGTCCTGTATCGCTGTGTTGTCTGGCGTGTGACCGGTCGTGCTGCCGGTTCGGCTTACGCCGCTTCCTGGTGGCGGCCCGCCATCAGGATGGAGGCATGCAGGCGATTGACCGCATCGTTGGCGGAAGCCTTGCCGTGGCTGGTCAGCAGGTTCCACACGAGCTCGTCGTCCATGCGAAAGCGGCACAGCAGCGTGTTGCCCGAGGCCACCTTCATGATCTGCGCGGCCGACAGCGTGCCGATCAGCGTCGCGGTGTCTTCGCTGATGCCCAGGCGGTACAGCGCCTGCTCGCGGTCGGCGCGGATCAGGCTTTGCGCCAGCATCAGGTAGCTCAGGTTCGCTTCGCGGATTTCGGCAAGGATTTGGTCGGCGGTCATGTCGGGCTCCTGGGTCTCTCAAGGGCAGCAGCTCGTGTGCTGCGATGGGATGAACTTTAGAAGCCGAAACAAGGGGGCAACAGTGGCCCATCTCCATGACTTGAGTCCCGTTTGTTCCGTACCCCCTGTCAGGCAAATTCCTACAGCGC
>NZ_CAXFDV010000473.1:0-6331 GCF_964001545.1 uncultured Aquincola sp. | reverse complement strand
GGTGTCCTCCACCCCGGCGCGCACGTCGTAGAAGTTCTTCGAGTAGCTGGAGGCCGCCCAGGCGTAGCCCTTGTCCAGCAGGTAGCGGCGCATCAGCGGCGTGTCCACCGTCAGGTTGGCGCCGGTGCCGCGGTAGCCGTGGGCCCACATCACCAGCTGGCCGTTCCAGCCGGTCTGGGGCACCTCGATGCGGTAGGCCGCGCCGTTGAGCACGCCGGTCCAGCGGTCGGTGGCCACGTTGCTGCCGGCCAGGGCCGGGAAGGTGGTTTCCTGCGCCGGGGTGAAGCTGCGGGTGTCCTGCGTCCGGGCTTCTTCGGGCACCGGCACGTCGTCGTCGCTGCCGCCGCAACCGGACGCCAGCGCCGCAACGGCCAGCGACAACACGCCGAGCGCATGCGGGCGCCGGCTGGAATGGAACGTCATGCTTGTCTCCTTCGAGCGGCTGCTGGCCGCTGCTTGTGGGGGCGGACAGCCTACGCCGGGCGCCAGCGTCCGCGGCGTCGCCAAGGCGACGCAGACGCTGAGCGAAAACCATGAGTGGCCGCGGACCGGCACACTTGCGGCCATGGAACCGACCGAACGCCTGCTGGTGGCCTGCCTGTGCGCCGCCTGGTGCGGCACCTGCCGCGAGTACGAAGCCGCCTTTGCCGCCGCCCGCCAGGCCGACGGCGGCGCCACCGACTGGGCCTGGGTGGACATCGAGGACCACGACGAGGTGTTGGGCACCCTGGACGTGGAGAACTTCCCCACGCTGCTGATCGCCCGCGGCGACGCGGTGCTGTTCTACGGCACGGTGACGCCGCACCTGGGCACGCTGCAGCGGCTGCTGCAGAACGCCCGCGACGGCGACTTCAGCCCCAGCACCGACGCCGCGTTGGCCGGCCTGCCGGGCCGGGTGCGGGCGGTGGATGCATGAGCGGGCGCTGGGCTTCATCGAAAAACGCATAAGGGTCCGCGGAACGCTTCGTTCCCTGCATGGCGGGCGGTTTTTAGAGTGGCGGCAATCTCTCCACTCACGCCCCCGGGAAACGCATGAACCTTAAGAGGACCCTGCTCGTCGGCGCCGCGCTGGCGGGCGCCGCCTTCGGTGCGCTGGCCAAGGACTTCACGCTGCTGAACGTCAGCTACGACCCCACGCGCGAGCTGTACGTGGAATACAACGCCGCCTTTGCCAAGGCCTACAAGGCCAAGACGGGCGATACCGTCACGGTCAAGCAGTCGCACGGCGGCTCGGGCAAGCAGGCCCGCTCGGTGATCGACGGCATCGACGCCGACGTGGTGACGCTGGCGCTGGCCTACGACATCGACGAGATCTCGGCCAAGGCCAAGCTGCTGCCCAGCGACTGGCAAAAGCGCCTGCCGCACAACGCCTCGCCCTACACCTCCACCTACGTGTTCCTGGTGCGCAAGGGCAACCCCAAGGGCATCAAGGACTGGGGCGACCTGATCAAGCCCGGCGTGTCGGTGATCACCGCCAACCCCAAGACCTCGGGCGGCGCGCGCTGGGGTTATCTGGCCGCCTACGGCTGGGCGCTCAAGCAACCGGGCGGCAATGAGGCCAAGGCCAAGGAATTCATCGGCAAGGTGCTGACCAACGTGCCGGTGCTCGACTCCGGCGCCCGCGGCTCCACCGTCACCTTTGCCGAACGCGGCCTGGGCGACGTGCTGCTGGCCTGGGAGAACGAGGCCCACCTGTCGTTGAAGGAGTTCGGCCCCGACAAGTTCGACATCGTCTACCCACCCAACAGCATCCTGGCCGAGCCGCCAGTGGCGGTGGTGGACAAGGTGGTCGACAAGAAGGGCACCCGCGCGGTGGCCCAGGCCTACCTGGAATACCTCTACACGCCCGAAGGCCAGGAAATCGCGGCCAAGAACTTCTACCGCCCCACCGACCCCAAGGTGGCGGCCAAGTACGCCAGCAACTTCCCGGCGATCAAGCTGTTCACGGTGGACGAGGTGTTCGGCGGCTGGGCCAACGCCCAGAAGACGCACTTTGCCGACGGCGGCACCTTCGACCAGGTGTAAACGCGCAAGTAAGCCGGCGTTGGCCCGCACTGGCGGGCACGCCGATGGCCGAACTGGGCCGCCCCACCGGGCGGCTCATTTGTTTTTCGCATAAGCAAAGGCGAAAGCAATGGTTTGGCCGGCGGTAACCAGGTAATACATTCGCCCTTCGCATTTAAGAACGGTCCGTTATGAAAGCATCATCTTTGCGCTCACCGTCCCTGCTGCGCCGCAGCCTGCTGGCACTGGCCCTGGCGGGCAGCACCGGCCTGAGCTTTGCCGCCGGCCCCACGCTGCTGAACGTCAGCTACGACGTCGCGCGCGAGCTGTACAAAGAGATCAACCCTGCCTTCCAGAAGCAGTGGAAGCAGCAGACCGGCGAAGACCTGACGATCAACCAGAGCCATGGCGGCTCCAGCAAGCAGGCCCGCTCGGTGCTGGAAGGGCTGGAAGCCGACGTGGTGACGATGAACCAGAGCAGCGACATCGACGTGCTGGCCACGCGCGGCAAGCTGCTGCCCGAAGACTGGGCCAAGCGCCTGCCCAACAACTCGTCGCCCACCACTTCGGTCACGGTGATCCTGGTGCGCAAGGGCAACCCCAAGGGCATCAAGGACTGGGCCGACCTGGCCAAGCCCGACATCAGCGTGGTGATTCCCAACCCCAAGGTCACCGGCAACGGCCGCTACACCTACGTGGCGGCCTGGGGCTCGGTGCTCAAAGCCGGCGGCAACGCCGCGCAGGCGCGTGAACTGGTGCAGAAGATGTTTGCCAACGTGCCGGTGTTCGACGGCGGCGGCCGTGCGGCCACCACCACCTTCGCGCAGCGCAACATCGGTGATGCGCTGGCCACGTTCGAGAGCGAGATCAACCTGATCAAGGCCGAGTTCGGCGACAACTTCGACGTGGTCTACCCCAAGTCGACCATCCTGGCCGAGAACCCGGTGGCGGTGATCGACAAGGTGGTGGACAAGAAGGGCACCCGCAAGCAGGCCGAGGCCTACCTGAAGTTCCTGTACACCGACACGGCGCAAGAGATCGCGGCCAAGCACCAGCTGCGCCCGCGCTCGCCCGCGCTGCTGACCAAGTACGCCAAGGACTTTCCGGCGGTGACCACCTTCACCATCGACGACTACTTCGGCGGCTGGACCAAGGCGCAGAAGGAGCACTTCGACGACGGCGCCATCTACGACCAGCTGCTGGCGGCTGGCCGCAAAAAGTGATCTTCTCGCGCACCCTGCTCAAGCGGCACAGCGTGCTGCCCGGCTTTGACATCACGCTGGGCTTCACGCTGCTGTACCTGAGCCTCGTCGTCCTCATCCCGCTGTCGGCGGCTTTCCTCAAGACCTTCACCCTCACCTGGCCGGCCTTCTGGGAGGCGGTGGCCTCGCCGCGGGTGGTGGCCTCGTACCGGCTGACCTTCGGCGCCTCGTTCGCGGCGGCGCTGCTCAATGCCTTCTTCGGGCTGATCATCGCCTGGGTGCTGGTGCGCTACCAGTTCCCGGGCAAGCGCATCATCGACGCGCTGGTCGATCTGCCCTTTGCGCTGCCTACCGCGGTGGCCGGCATCGCGCTCACGGCCATCTACGCGGCCAACGGCTGGATCGGCCAGTACCTGGCACCGCTGGGCATCAAGGTCTCGTTCACGCCGCTCGGCGTGTTCGTGGCGCTGGTGTTCATCGGCCTGCCCTTCGTGGTGCGCACGCTGCAGCCAGTGCTCGAAGACCTGCACAAGGAAGTGGAAGAAGCCGCCGCCACGCTGGGCGCCAGCCGGGCGCAGACCTTCCGCCGCGTGATCTTCCCGATCCTGATGCCGGCGCTACTGACTGGCTTTGCGCTGGCTTTCGCGCGGGCGTTGGGCGAGTACGGCTCGGTGATCTTCATCGCCGGCAACATGCCGATGATCTCGGAGATCACGCCGCTGCTCATCATCACCAAGCTGGAGCAGTACGACTATGCCGGCGCCACCGCCATCGCGGTGGTGATGCTGGTGATCTCGTTCGTGATGCTGCTGCTGATCAACCTGCTGCAGGCCTGGGCGCGTCGCCGCCAGGGCGGAAACTAGATGACTGCATCAACCATACCGCCGCGCAGCGCGCTGGCGGCCACGGCCGAGCCGGCCTGGGTGCGGCGCACGCTGATCGGCGTGGCGCTGGCCTTCCTGGCCTTCTTCCTGTTCGTGCCGCTGGTGGCGGTGTTCTATGAGGCGCTGAAAAAAGGCGCCGACGTGTACCTGGCCGCGCTGACCGAGGCCGACGCGCTGTCGGCGATCAAGCTCACGCTGATCGCCGCGGCCATCTCGGTGCCGCTGAATCTGGTGTTCGGCGTGGCCGCAGCCTGGGCCATCGCCAAGTTCGACTTCCGCGGCAAGAACGTGCTGCTGACGCTGATCGACCTGCCGTTCTCGGTCAGCCCCGTCATCGTGGGCCTGATCTACATGCTGGTGTTCGGCCTGCAGGGCTGGTTCGGCGAGACGCTGCGCGACCACGACATCAAGATCGTGTTTGCGCTGCCGGGCATCGTGCTGGCCACGGTGTTCGTCACCTTCCCGTTCGTGGCGCGTGAGCTGATTCCGCTGATGCAGGCCCAGGGCCAGGAGCAGGAAGAAGCCGCGCGGGTGCTGGGCGCCAACGGCTGGCAGATCTTCTGGCGGGTGACGCTGCCCAACGTGAAGTGGGCGCTGCTGTACGGGGTGATCCTGTGCAACGCGCGGGCGATGGGCGAGTTCGGTGCGGTGTCGGTGGTGTCGGGCCACATCCGCGGCCAGACCAACACCATGCCGCTGCACATCGAGATCCTCTACAACGAGTACCAGTTCGCGGCCGCCTTTGCGGTGGCCTCGCTGCTGGCCGGCCTGGCGCTGGTGACGCTGGTGCTGAAGCTGCTGGTCGAGCGCAAGGTGCGCGCCGAGAAGGCGCTCGCAGGAAACGAAGCATGAGCATTGAGATCCGCAACCTGAACAAGGCCTTCGGCAAGACGGTCGTCTGCGACAACCTGAACCTCGACATCCCGTCGGGCGAGCTGGTGGCGCTGCTGGGGCCTTCGGGCTCGGGCAAGACCTCGCTGCTGCGCATCATCGCGGGGCTGGAGCGGCCCGATTCGGGCACCGTGCTGTTCGGCGGCAAGGACGCCACCTTCGACGACGTGCGCGACCGCAACGTGGGCTTCGTGTTCCAGCACTATGCGCTGTTCGCGCACATGTCCATCTTCGAGAACGTGGCCTTCGGGCTGCGGGTGCGGCCCAAGGCCACGCGGCCGAGCGAGGCCGAGATCCGCAGCAAGGTGAACGCGCTGCTCAAGCTGGTGCAGCTGGACTGGATCGCCGACCGCTACCCGCACCAGCTGTCGGGCGGCCAGCGGCAGCGCATTGCGCTGGCGCGGGCGCTGGCAGTGGAGCCGCAGGTGCTGCTGCTGGACGAGCCCTTCGGCGCGCTGGACGCCAAGGTGCGCAAGGAGCTGCGCCGCTGGCTGCGCCGGCTGCACGACGAGATGCACGTGACCAGCGTCTTCGTTACCCACGACCAGGACGAGGCCATGGAAGTGGCCGACCGGGTGGTGGTGATGAACCAGGGCCGCATCGAACAGGAAGGCACGCCCGACCAGGTGTACGACCACCCGGCCACGCCCTTCGTGCTGCAGTTCCTGGGCGACGTGAACCTGTTCCACGGCCGCCTGGGCCATGGCCCCGGCGGCGCCGAAGGGCCGGTGAGCTACGTGCGTCCGCATGAGCTGGACATCGTGTCCCAGCCCGATGCGGACACCTGGCCGGTGACGCTGTCGCAGGCGCTGACGGTGGGGCCGCTCACGCGCGTGGAATTCAAGCGCAACGACGACGGCAGTTACGTGGACGTGGAGCTGCCGCGCGAGGCCTGGCATGTGCTGCGCGACAAGCTGCAGCTCCAACCCGGCAGCGCGGCCCACCTGCGGCCTCGGCGGGTGACGCGCTTCGACGACCACAACGCGCCGATCGACCCCGCCGCGGCCATCTGACGATCAGGCCCGCTTGCGGCGGCGGGCGATGCCGGCCACCAGGCCCAGACCGCCCAGCATCAGCGCATAGGTGCCGGGCTCGGGCACGGCGGCGGTCAGCGGCGTCTGCGTCAGGCCCACGGTGCCGGCGCTGCTGAAGGTCAGACCCACCACGAAGGCGGTCGGGTCGTCCGGGTTCAGCGCCGCGTCGGTTTCGATACCGCGCAGGCTGAAGCGGGTGGTGCCCGATGCGAAGGTGTACTCCTGGCCCGCATGCAGGTCGGTGCCGCTGTCCACGAACTGGGTGCCGTTCCACAGCCACAGGTCGTAGCTGCCATCGCCGATGGCGTCGCGGATG
>NZ_CAXFDV010000472.1:0-2149 GCF_964001545.1 uncultured Aquincola sp. | reverse complement strand
GCCAGGTTGGCGCCGGCCATCAAGCCCGCCAGCAGCGCCGCATGCACGGCCAGGCGCCAGGCCGGCCAGGCCGGCACACTCGCGGCGCGCAGGGTGCCGGCAGAAGCCAGCAGCAGCGCGACGAAGGCGCCGGCCAGGGCTGGCCAAGGCCATACGCCCCCGGCCCACGCCGTGTCGATGTCCAGGGCCACCACGGGCAGCGCCAGCCAGCCCAGGGCCTGCACCAGCGCGGCCGCTGCGGGGTGGCCGCCCTGGCGCCGCACCTGCAACAGCAGCGCCGCGACGCTGCCGCCCACCGCCGGCAGCAGCGAGGCCAGCAGGCAGACGGGCCGCAACAGCAAGCCCGGCGGGCCGGCCAGCGCGGCCGACATCAGGTGCACACCCCACCAGGCGACCGCCGCCAGCACCGCCCACAGGCCCCGCGCCAGCCGGTGGGCCGCCTGCAGCTCGGGCGAAGCGCCTGCAGACGCCGCCGCCGGCAGGCGCGCTGCCATCGTGATTACCAGCATGGCTGCCGCCCAGGCGTACAGCCCTACCCCCATCGCCTCGCTCGTCATCGCTTGGACCTTGCCCGTCTCGCAAAAGTGCCATTAGATGATAAAAGTGATCAATGGGGTCTGGTGGGGCGATCAGGGCCGGTCAAGCAGCGGTTTTCTCGCGCTGACCGTGGCGTGTGTACAAAAAGTCCAGCACCTGCTTGCGGCAGTGCACGTAGTCGGCGTCTTCGGCCAGGGCCACGCGGTCGCGCGGGCGCGGCAGGTTCACGGGCAGGATCTCGCCGATGGTGGCGGCCGGGCCGTTGGTCATCATCACGATGCGGTCGGACAGCAGCACCGCCTCGTCCACGTCGTGCGTCACCATCACCACGGTGGTGTGGACCCGGGCCACGATCTTCAGCAGCTCGTCCTGCAGCTTGGCGCGGGTCAGCGCATCGAGTGCGCCGAAGGGCTCGTCCATCAGCAGCACCTTGGGCTCCATCGCCAGCGCGCGGGCAATGCCCACCCGTTGCTTCATGCCGCCCGAGATCTCGTGCGGGCGCTTGGCGGCCGCGTGGCTCATGCCTACCAGGTCCAGCGCGGCCTGCGAGCGGGCGACCAGCTGCGCCTTGGTCTCGCGGGCGCCGAACACCCGTTCAACGCCCAGGTGCACGTTCTCCTGGCAGGTCAGCCAGGGCAGCAGCGAATGGTTCTGGAACACCACCGCCCGCTCCGGCCCCGGCGCGGCGATCTCGCGGCCGTCGCAGATCAGGGCGCCCGCGGTGGGCCGGGTGAGCCCGGCGATCAGGTTGAGCAGCGTGCTCTTGCCGCAGCCCGAATGCCCGATCAGCGTGATGAATTCGCCCTGCGCCACCTGCAGGTGGATGTCACGCAGCGCATGGAAACGGCCCTTGCGGGTGCTGAACACCATCTCGGCGCCGTCCACCTGGATGAATGCGGTCATGTTCGGCTCCCGGTCAGTCGTCGAAGGAGAAGCGCCGTGCCACCGCCACCAGCGCCTGCTCGAGCAGCAGGCCCACGATGCCGATGACGAAGATGGCGATCAGGATGTGCTGCACGTTGAGGTTGTTCCACTCGTCCCACACCCAGAAGCCGATGCCCACGCCGCCGGTCAGCATCTCGGCGGCCACGATCACCAGCCAGGCGGTGCCCACGCTCAGCCGCACGCCGGTCAGCATGTAGGGCAGCACCGCGGGAAACAGGATGCGCGTGATCACCTTCCATTCGCTCAGGTCGAGCACGCGGGCCACGTTCAAGTAGTCCTGCGGCACCCGCTGCACGCCCACCGCGGTGTTGATCACCATCGGCCAGATGGAGCAGATGAAGATGGTCCAGATGGCGGCCGGGTTGGCGGCCTTGAACACCAGCAGGCCGATGGGCAGCCAGGCCAGCGGCGACACCGGCCGCAGCAGGCTGATCAGCGGATTGACCATGCGGCTGAGGAACTCGAAGCGGCCGATGAGAAAACCCAGCGGAATGCCCACCAGCGCCGCCAGGCCGAAGCCCACGGCCACGCGCTCCAGCGAAAACAAAATGTTCCAGCCGATGCCCTGGTCGTTGGGGCCGTTGCTGTAGAACGGATCGGCAAACAGCTTGACCGCCGCCTCGAAGGTGGCCTGCGGCGTGGGAAAGGTGGTGCTGCCCCGCGTGAG
>NZ_CAXFDV010000471.1:0-3854 GCF_964001545.1 uncultured Aquincola sp. | reverse complement strand
AGGGCTGGCCCACCGTCAAGGCCTGCACCTGCTGCTGCACGATCCTGGCGTTTTCGGCGTTCAGGATGTGGAAGCTGTTCGGCACGAAGGCGCTCAGGCCGCTGGCGCGCGGGCGCTGCCGGCTGCTGCGTTGCCACACCACCGCCGATGGCACCGCCTTGGCGACGGCCTGCTGGGCCGCGCGCAGCTCGCCCAGTGCGGCCGTGATCTCGGGCGTCTGGGCGGCTGCGGGGAACACCGCCTTCAGCCGGTTGCTGCCATGGTCCACGAAATCGCGCAGGTCCACCATGCCGTAGTCGAAGCGGCCACCACGTCCGTAGTTTTCGCTCTCGTCGCGCGCGCGGGACAAGGCCCAGGCGGCCGCCGCGTGGGGCGACTGGAGCAGCAGGGTCTTGCTGGCCCGGGCCCATTGCTGGGTGGCGGCCAGCACCGGCTCGATCTTCTGCAGGTCGATCAGCGACAGCGTGAGCGGCTCGTCCTCGGACTCGGCCTGATGGCTTTCAAAGAAGGTGTCGATGATCTGCCGACCGAGTTCCTGGCTGCTCACCTGGGGCTTGAGCCTGAGCTTCTCCAGCCAGGCTCTCGGCCCTTCACGGGCGCCGGAACGGGCTGGCGCGCTTTCTCTTGCCTGGCGGCGACTGGTACGGGGCAGCGTCGAAGCCTTCGCGCTGGCTCAGCAGGGCTTGGCCATCGATGCGCTCGGCCAAACTCTGGATGTCCTTCGCGGTCACACCCACCCGCTGAAAGTGCGCCTGCCAGGTGTTGACGACCTCGATGACCGCCGTGACCTCGGTGGCCGCCTCTGCCGGAAGCAGGCCGAACGCTTCACACTGAGACATCGCATTGGCCAGCGTCGAGTCGTGGCCCAAGTCACCGCAGATGAACTCCTGGTAGCCCTGCCCCGAGTTCGTCGGCAGCACGTCATAGGCCGGCGCGAGCCGCAATCGGCCGTTGGCGAACGGTTGCGCCACCAGCAGCGCATGGTTCTTCTCATGGTCGTCGGTGTTGTCGACCAGGATGTTGAACACCATGCGGCGAAACAGTTCGCGAGCATCGCGCTCGTTCAGGCCGTCTTGCGTGATGCCGACCCGACGCAGAATGCGCGCCAGTTCCGGATAGCCCATCTCCGGCTCGGCGCCGGACGCCGTGGCCGCGCGGATGGCGGTGCCCGCCGAGATGCTGTGGATGCGCCGACCGCCGTCCCGGTCAAAACGCCGGACGGCAAGGGCGTTCGAGTCCGCCAGCCGGATGACCTGGGTCTGGGCCACGGTGATGCCCGCGCGTTGCGCCAGCGTCATCGCCGCGTGCTCGATGAGCGGCGTGTCGACCGGTTCGTTGTTGAAAAACTTGATGACCCACTGCTCGCCGTCGATCTCGATGAGCGCCTTGGGCTTGGCGCCGCCGAGCGGACTGCCGCCGCCCGCGATGACGCGGGCTTCCAATGTGCTGATGGGCTCCTGAGCTTCGATCTTCGCCACCACCTCGCTGAGCTGCTGGACCTGCTCCAGCCGCGGCAACGGACTGGCATCGCGAGGGCTGTAGATGTCGGGCGAGGTCGACACGCCGAGCGCCCCGAATCGGTCGTCGCCTGCGTAGTACAGGTACTCCATCAGCGACAGGCGTTGGGGCTTGTCGACGAAGCGGATGACCTTTTCGCCCCAGCGGTCAGGCCGCGCGTCATCCACAGCGCCGACCGCACGTTGCGCATCGGCCGCCAGCCTGCCCGGGGGCAGGAACTCGGTATTGACGAGGGGGAGGTCCTCACTCAGGGGAAATCCGCCGCCCAGCCAGGCCGGGCCGTAGTGCAGCGACACGCCCTTGCCGGCCGACACCAGCTTCAGCGCGCCGACGTAGCACGGCGTGTGCGGGTCGCCCAGGTACCAGAGGTACAGGTCGTCCAGGCGCATCTCAGCCCTTGGCCTCGTCGGCCTTCCTGGCCGCGCGCAGTCGTGCCTGCTCGGCGGCCTGCGTGCGTGCGCGGCCCAGTTCGACGGCGGCGCGCACGTCCTTTTCGATGGCACCCTGGTCATGCTCGGGCGCGGCCAGATTCCTCAACTCGCCGTCGCGCTGAATGAGCCACAGCGCGCTTGCGACGATGCCGATGCCGACCGACGGGTCGCCGGCCTCCAGTCGCTGGAGGGTGGACACCGTCACGCCCAGCCGCTGCGCCCAGGACCGGAGCGACTCCTTGCGGCGCAACCTGGCCACCGCCAAGTCGGCGCCCAGCTTTTCAATCGCGCCAGCGGTGGCCGGCGGAAGGCGCAGGAGAGCTCGGGCGGTCTTGGGCATGACGATCTAATATAACAACGCCAGCCTATTTGTGACTATCTATCGTCACGGAAGGGACGCTGCGGCGTCGGCGGTGGCGTGGGATAGGCATGCCGGACGCCCGCGTCTCACTCCACCGTCACACTCTTCGCCAGATTCCGCGGCTTGTCCACATCGGTGCCCCGCGCGCAGGCGGTGTGGTAGGCCAGCAGCTGCAGCGGCACAGTGTGCAGGATGGGCGAGAGCCAGCCGTAGTGCTCGGGCATGCGGATGACGTGCATGCCGGCGTCGCGCTGGATGTGGGTGTCGCCGTCGGCGAAGACGAAGAGCTCGCCGCCGCGGGCGCGCACCTCTTGCAGGTTGCTCTTGAGCTTTTCCAGCAGCTGGTCGTTGGGCGCCACCGTCACCACCGGCATCGCGGCGGTCACCAGGGCCAGGGGGCCGTGCTTCAGCTCGCCGGCGGGGTAGGCCTCGGCATGGATGTAGCTGATCTCCTTGAGCTTGAGCGCGCCCTCCAGCGCCACCGGGTAGTGCAGGCCGCGGCCCAGGAACAGCGCGTTTTCCTTGCGGGCGAATTCGTCGCTCCAGGCGATGACCTGCGGCTCCAGCGCCAGCACCGACTGGATGGCCGCCGGCAGGTGACGCAGGTCCTTCAGGTGGCGCGCTTCCTGTTCGTCGGTCAGCTTGCCGCGCACCTGACCCAAAGCCAGCGCCAGCAGGAAGAGGCCCACCAGCTGCGTGGTGAAGGCCTTGGTCGAGGCCACGCCGATCTCGGCCCCGGCGCGGGTGATGAAGGCCAGCTTGCACTCGCGCACCATCGCGCTGGTGGGCACGTTGCACACGGTCAGCGTGTGCGGCATGCCCAGTGAGCGGGCGTGCTTGAGCGCAGCCAGCGTGTCGGCGGTTTCACCACTTTGCGTGATGGTGACCACCAGCGTGCGCGGGTTGGGCACGCTGTCGCGGTAGCGGTACTCGCTGGCAATTTCCACCGTGGTGGGCAGGCCGGCCAGTGATTCGATCCACTGCCGCGCCACCAGGCCGGCGTAGTAGCTGGTGCCGCAGGCCAGCACCAGCACCTGGTCCACCTGCTTGAAGATGCCGTGCGCACCATCGCCGAACAGCTCGGGCGACACGCCGGCCACCGCTTCCAGCGTGTCGGCAATCGCCTTGGGCTGCTCGAAGATTTCCTTCTGCATGTAGTGGCGGTAGGGGCCCAGCTCGGCCGCGCCGGTGTGGGCATGCACGGTGCGCACCTCACGCTCCACCGGGCGCAGGCTGCCGTCTGCCTGGCGGCCGTTGATCCACACCTTGTTGAGCTGCACGTCCACCACGTCGCCCTCTTCCAGATACACGATCTGGTCGGTCACGCCGGCCAGGGCCATCGCGTCGCTGGCCAGGAAGTTTTCACCCTCGCCCCGGCCCAGCACCAGCGGCGAGCCTTCACGCGCACCCACCACGCGGTGCGGCTCGTCGCGGCAGAACACGGCAATGGCATAGGCGCCGCGCAGGCGCTGCACGGCCTGCTGCACCGTCTCGAACAGGTCGCCGTCGTACAGGTGGTTCACCAGGTGGGCGATGACCTCGGT
>NZ_CAXFDV010000470.1:0-1768 GCF_964001545.1 uncultured Aquincola sp. | reverse complement strand
TCGGGCAGCGGCACCGCCAGCGGTGCGCCGCTGCTGTTGGTGTGGAAGTTGAGGAAGCAGGTGCTCTGCGGCGGGCACAGGCGCTCGATCTGGCGGGTGTAGGCCTCGCGGTCGCGGGCCGCCTTTTCCGGCACGATCACCACCTGGATCACGCCCTGGCGGCCGGCCACCGGCCAGGCTGGGTCCTCGGGGGTGGTCGGCTGCGCCGCGGTGGCGGCGGCCACGGCCAGCAGGCCGGTGGTCAGCAGCGCCCGCCTGTACATCAAAAGGCTGTTCATCGGCGCAGCCTAGGCCACCCCACCCAGCACCGCGACCGGTATTCGCCCTGGGGTGGGCTACGCTTCGGGTGATGAAAACCTATCAGATCGAAGTGCAGCGCATCAAGCTGATGAACAACAGCCACGGCCTGGTGCGGGCGCGTATCGATGCGGCGGTGCAGCCCATGCCGCGCCAGGACGACGACGGCGGCGAGCCGTCCAGCATGCTCAGCATGACGGTGGACAACGCGCGCGTGCTGTACCTGCTGCTCAAGCAGCAACTGGCGGAAGTCGATGGGAAGAAGGCGCGCAGCCAGCGCTGAGGCACCACGCGTTCACCGGCACAGCCGGTAGGGCCCCCGGTCCAGGTGCAGGTGGTCGGCATGGGCGCGGTTGTAGTCGGGGCCCAGCACGCCATCGAACAGGCCGCAGGCCCCGTCGTGTACCTGCCGCAGGAAGCGGGAGGCGTCATCGTCGCCGGGCCAGTCGCCCGCCACGGTGATGCGGCGGCCGTTGCGCAGCACGAAGCCCGAGACATCCAGCGCATCGGCCGTGGCATGCTGGCTGCGCGCGCCTTCGGCCCGGCCGTACACGTTGCGGCAGGCATAGCTGCCGTAGTGCAGCAGCCGCACCACCGGCTGGCCCAGCGTGGCCTGGGCGGCGGGCTGCAGCACATGCTGCTCCCACAGCGCCAGCGAGGCGGCCGCCGGGCAACTCAGCACGAAGGCATCGCCCAGCTGCAGCTGCGTGCGGCGCAGGCGCACTGCATTGGTCAATCCGCAGCCCGGGCCGGTCACGCGGTCGGGCTGCGGCTCGAACTGCATCGGTGTGCGGCGCAAGAAGGCCAGGCAGGCGGCCGGCTCGTCGGAAAGGCGGCGCAGCTTGTGGCGCGTGAGCCAGCCCGGCGGCTCGGTCAGCGACAGCGGCGCCCATGGGTTGTGGCGGTCAGGCAGTTGCCACCAGCGGCCGTGGCCCTGCCACAGCGCCAGACCGGCGGCGGCCATCAGCAGCGCCAGCAACCGGCGGGGCCAGGCAGTGGCGCTCAAGCCGCGGCCACCCTGCTGCGGGCAGCTTCAAACGCGAGGAACCAACAGGCAGGCATGGCCCAGCGTAAGGGCCATGCCGCCGCCGTGCCGGTGCGCGGGCATTCGCCGCGCGCCGGCAACGGGCTTTCAGCGTGCGCTGTTGGCGGGGCTGCCCGCCACCACGGCCAGGTCGGCCGGGGCGCTGGTCCAGGCGGTGGAGGCCGGCGGCTGAACGATGAAGGTGTTGCTGTCGATGTGGGCGGGCTGACGCGACACCAGCACGGCCGGGTGTTCGCCGTTGGCGCGCACGATGGCCGGGGCCTTCCACGTCGGGCTGGCGGGGTGGCCGGGGATGAAGGTGGCGGCATCGATGCCGGCCACGGGCTTGGACATCACCGGGGCGGCGCGCTCGACCTGCGCGGAAGCGGGCAGCGAGGCGGCCGCGGACACGATGGCGGCGGCAAGGGCGATGACGTAGCGGTTCAT
>NZ_CAXFDV010000469.1:0-11344 GCF_964001545.1 uncultured Aquincola sp. | reverse complement strand
TCGACAACCAGCGCGACGTCAGCTACGCCGAGATCGACGCCCCGCACGGCCACGACGCCTTCCTGCTGGAAGACCCGCGCTACCACGCGGTGCTGCGCGCCTACTTCGACAACGTGGCCAAGGAGTTCGCATGAGGACGAGCTTTGCTCTGATCGTCCCGCGGGCCGAGCGCCGGGCCGCCCCAAGCCGGCCCGCCATCCCCTCGGGGGATCGACCGGCGTACTCGACGGGCGAGGGGCTGACATCATGAGTGACAGGGCGGATATGGAAACCATTGCGTCGCTCGTTCCCTTCGGCAGCCGCGTGCTCGACCTCGGCTGCGGCGACGGCGCGCTGCTGGCGCACCTGCGCGATCACCGGCAGTGCCGCGGCTTTGGGGTGGAGATCGACGATGAGAAGGTGGCGGCCTGCATCCGGCGCGATGTGAAGGTGCTGCAGCTCAATCTGGAAGAGGGTCTGGCGCTGTTCGAGGATCAGTCGTTCGACGTGGTGCTGCAGCTGGACACGCTGCAACACCTGCGCAACACCGAGAAGATGCTGCAGGAAACCGCCCGCGTGGGCCGCATCGGCATCGTCAGCTTTCCCAACTTCGCGCACTGGCCCAACCGCATCCGCGTGGCTTCGGGCCGCATGCCGGTGACGCGGGTGCTGCCCTACCAGTGGTACGACACGCCCAACATCCGCGTCGGCACCTATGCCGATTTCGAGGTGCTGGCCCGCAAGAACGGCCTGTCGGTGATCGAGAGCTTCGGCATCCAGCACGGCAAGCCGGTGCGCACGCTGCCCAACCTGCTGGCCAGCGTGGCCGTCTTCAAATTCGAGCGACTGGCGGGCTGACCCGCCTGGTTCAAGCCCCGCGCATCGCCTGCGCTATCAGCGTGTAAGAGCGGCGGCGCACCGCGGGGTCGTGAGCCCAGGTGTTGATCACGATCTCGCCCAGCTGCAGCTGGTCGGCCAGCTGTTGCAGCATCGCCGCCACCTGCTCGCCGGTGCCCACCAGGGCCTTGCGGCGCATGGCGTCCACGGTGGTGGCCATCTCCACCTCGGTGAAGCCGCGCGCCGCCACCGCGTCCGGCGGCTGCAGCGGGCCCAGCACGCCGCGGGCGCGGTCCACGCGCCAGCGTCCGCGGCTCAGCGCATGGTGGCGGGCTTCTTCTTCGGTGCCGGCGGCCAGCGCCCACACGCAGATGGTGGGCTGCGGCGTGGGGTGCCGCTCGCTGGGGCGGTAGAGGTCGCGGTACAGGCGCAGCGCCTGTTCCACGCCCTGGCCGTCCATGAAGAAGTAGGCAAAGGCATACGGCAGGCCGAAGTGCGCGGCCAGCTGCGCGCCGTAGTCGCTGCTGCCCAGCACCCACACCTGCGGCGCATGCGGCCCGCGCGGGTGGGCCGTGATGCCGTTGTGCGGCTGGCCGCTGGTCCAGGCCTGCAGGTCGCGCACCTGCTGCGGAAAGTGCTCGGCCGCGTGGTGCGCCTGCGGGTTCAGGGCCATCGCGGTGCGCATGTCGCCGCCCGGCGCACGGCCTACGCCCAGGTCGATGCGGCCGGGCGCCAGCGCTTCCAGCACCCGGAACTGTTCGGCCACCTTGAAGGCCGAATAGTGCGGCAGCATCACCCCCGCGCTGCCGATGCGGATGCGCTGCGTGGTGGCGGCCACCGCGGCCATCAGCACCTCGGGCGCGGTGCCGATGATGGTGGGCAGCGCATGGTGCTCGCTCAGCCAGAAGCGGTGGTAGCCCTCGGCTTCGCAGTGGGCCGCCAGGCTCACGCTGTCGCGGATGGCGGCGTCTTCGCTGCTGCCGGCAAGCGAGACGGACTGATCGAGGGCGGACAGGACAAGGCTCATGCGCGGCACGCTATCACCGCCGGCAAGCCGCGGTGGGCGGCAGGGGCAACACGTTGACACCGGCCGCGCCGGGCTCCCACAATCGCCCCCGCTCCGGGGTGCAGGCCGACAGGCCCGCTGAGATGGTGAAACCGAACCCGCGAACTTGAACCGGTTAGTACCGGCGGAAGAAGAGCTGTCGTGTCAGCACGGGTGCGCGCCTTGGGTCGCGTGGGCCGGGCCGACCTTCGGAGCATGCCTTGCCACGCCCCCGAAGGAGACCCGCATGAACGCCCCCGACAAGCTTGCGCAGCTGCTCAGCCTGACGCGTGAGCCATTCCCCGCTTCCACCAAGGCCTGGATCACCGGCAGCCGACCCGACCTGCGGGTGCCGGTGCGCGACGTGGCCCTGAGCAATGGCGAGGTGGTGTCGCTGTACGACACCTCCGGCCCCTACACCGACCCCGCCGCCGCCATCGACGTGCGCCGCGGCCTGCCCGAAGTGCGCGCTGCCTGGATCGACGAGCGCGGCGACACCGAGCGCTACGAAGGCCGGCAGCGCCAGGCGCTGGACGACGGCCTGAAGTACGAGGAGCGCGACAGCCCACGCATCGCCCAGCTGCGCGCCGATGCCGCCGCGCTGCAGCGCATGCCGCGCCGCGCGCGGGCTGGCAACAACGTCACCCAGATGCACTACGCCCGCCGCGGCATCGTCACGCCCGAGATGGAATACGTGGCGCTGCGCGAGAACGGCAAGCGCGAATGGATGGCCGAGTACTTGGCCGATGCGCAGCGCGAGCGCCGCCTGGCCGGCAACGGTCTGGGCGCGCGGCTGCCCGTCGTCATCACGCCTGAGTTCGTGCGCGACGAGGTGGCGCGTGGCCGCGCCATCATCCCGGCCAACATCAACCACCCCGAGGTGGAGCCGATGGCCATCGGCCGCCAGTTCAAGGTCAAGATCAACGCCAACATCGGCAACTCGGCCGTCACCAGCAGCATCGAGGAAGAGGTGGACAAGCTGGTGTGGGCCATCCGCTGGGGCGCCGACAACGTGATGGACCTGAGCACCGGCCGCCACATCCACACCACGCGCGACTGGATCCTGCGCAACAGCCCGGTGCCCATCGGCACCGTGCCCATCTACCAGGCGCTGGAGAAGGTGGGCGGCGTGGCCGAGGACCTGACCTGGGCCCTGTACCGCGACACGCTGATCGAGCAGGCTGAACAGGGGGTGGACTACTTCACCATCCATGCCGGGCTGCGGCTGCCCTTCATCCACCTCACCGCGCAGCGGCGCACCGGCATCGTCTCGCGCGGCGGCTCGATCATGGCCAAGTGGTGCATCGCCCACCACCAGGAGAGCTTCCTGTACACGCGCTTCGAAGAGATCTGCGAGATCATGAAGGCGTACGACGTGAGCTTCTCGCTGGGCGATGGGCTGCGGCCCGGCTCGGCCGCCGATGCCAACGACGAGGCCCAGTTCGCCGAGCTGCGCACGCTGGGCGAGCTGACGCAGCTGGCCTGGCAGCACGACGTGCAGACCATGATCGAAGGCCCCGGCCATGTGCCGATGCACATGATCCAGGCCAACATGGACGAGCAGCTCAGGCACTGCCACGAGGCGCCCTTCTACACGCTGGGGCCGCTGACCATCGACATCGCGCCGGGCTACGACCACATCGCCAGCGCCATCGGCGCGGCCATGATCGGCTGGATGGGCACCGCGATGCTGTGCTACGTGACGCCCAAGGAACATCTGGGCCTGCCCGACCGCGAGGACGTGAAGCAGGGCATCGTGGCCTACAAGATCGCGGCGCATGCGGCCGACGTGGCCAAGGGCCACCCGGGGGCGCGGGCGCGGGACGATGCGCTGTCGAAGGCGCGCTTCGAGTTCCGCTGGACCGACCAGTTCAACCTGGGCCTGGACCCCGACACCGCGCGCGAATTCCATGACGAGACGCTGCCCAAGGACGCCAGCAAGGTGGCGCACTTCTGCTCCATGTGCGGCCCCAAGTTCTGCTCGATGAAGATCACGCAGGAAGTGCGCGACTACGCGGCCCGCGGCATGGGCGAGAAGTCGGCCGAGTTCCGCGCCGGCGGGGGCGAGCTGTACGTCCCCATCCAGCCCGTGGGCTGAGCGCGACAGGGCAGCGGCGCACGTTTGACCTGCGTCAAGCGGGTGCCCGGGCACGCGGCCAGGCGGCGGCCACTTTGCGCTGGCGCAAATGCGGCGGGGAACCTCGGCGGGCTAATGAGGGCCTTCAACACGCCACTCAAGGAGCTCACATGAACAAGCGCTGCCAAGCGCTGGCGCTCGCCGCCGCCGCCGCCCTCACCGTCGCCGCCCTGCCTGCCGCCCATGCGCAGGACAGCGGCAACTGGATCGTGCGGGCGCGCGCGCTGCACCTGGACTCGGCCGACAAGGACAACACCGGCCTGGACCTGAGCCTGAAGAACAAGACCTTCCCCGAGGTGGACGTCACCTACTTCTTCACGCCGAACATCGCGGCCGAGCTGGTGCTGACCTACCCGCAGAAGCACGACCTGCGCGCCGGTGGCGACAAGATCGGCAGCCTGAAGCACCTGCCGCCCACACTGAGCCTGCAGTACCACTTCACCGGCATGAGCTTCCGCCCCTACCTGGGCGCGGGCATCAACTACACGCGCTTTTCCAGCGTCGACCTGCCGGCCGGCGTGGACATCGACCGCAGCAGCTGGGGCCTGGCGCTGGGCGCCGGCGTCGACGTGCCGGTAGGCAATGGCTGGCTCGTCAACGTCGACGTGAAGAAAGTGCAGATCCGCACCGACGTCTCGGCCGCGGGCGCCAACCTCGGCAGCTTCAAGGTCGATCCGCTGCTCTTCTCGGTCGGCTTTGGCAAGCGATTCTGACCAATCGCAATCGCTATCGCTATCGCTTGTGATGCGGCCCCACCCGGCCATACACCTCGGTGGGCAGGCCCTCCATGCGGGCCTTGAGCTGCAGCGCCAGGAACTGCGAGTAATGCCGTGACTGGTGCAGGTTGCCGCCGTGGAACCACATCTGCGGCTGGGCGGTGGGCTTCCACATGTTGCGCAGCTCACCTTCCCACGGGCCGGGGTCCTTGGTGGTGTTGCTGCCCAGGCCCCAGCATTTGCCCACGGTGTCGGCCACCTCGGGCGACACCAGGTCGGCCAGCCAGTTGTTCATCGAACCATAGCCGGTGGCGTACACCAGCAGGTCGGCGGGCAGCTCGGTGCCGTCGGTCAGCGTGACGGAGCGCGGGTTGATGCGCTCGATGTTGACGCCGCTCTTGAGCTTGATGCGCCCGTCGGCCACCAGCTCCGAAGCGCCCACGTCGATGTAGTAGCCCGAGCCGCGGCGCAGGTACTTCATGAACAGGCCCGAGCCGTCTTCGCCGAAGTCCAGCAGAAAGCCCGCCTTCTCCAGCCGGGCGTACAGGTCGGCGTCGCGCTTTTTCATCTCCTCGTACACCGGGATGTGGAAGGTGTGCATGATCTTGTACGGCACCGAGGCGAACATCAGGTCGGCCTTGTCGGTGGTGATGCCGTTCTTGACCGCCTGCTCTGAATACAGGCCGCCCAATGCCAGCTCCATCAGCGAATTGGAGGGCGCGATGTGGGTGGACGAGCGCTGGATCATCGTCACGTCGGCGCCGTGTTCCCACAGGTCGGCGCAGATGTCGTGGGCCGAGTTGTTGGAGCCCAGCACCACGCAGTGTTTGCCGGCCCAGGCCGCGCCGCCCGGGTGCTGGCTGGAGTGGTGCTGCGTGCCCTCGAAGGTCTCGGCGCCCGGGATCTTGGGCACGTTGGGGTAACCCGACACGCCCAGCGCAAACACCAGCTGCTTGGGCCGCAGCGTCACCGGCTGGCCGTCGCGTTCCACCTGCACTTCCCAGGTCTGGCTGGCTTCGTCGAAGCGGGCCTTTTTGGCGATGGTGGAGGTCCAGTAGTTCAGCTCCATCACCTTGGTGTACATCTCCAGCCAGTCGCCCACCTTGTCCTTGGGCGCGAACACCGGCCAGTCGTCGGGGAAGGGCATGTAGGGCAGGTGGTCGTACCACACCGGGTCGTGCAGGCACAGCGACTTGTAGCGGTTGCGCCAGGAGTCGCCGGCCCGTGCGTTCTTCTCGATGACGATGGTGGGCACGTCCAGCCGGCGCAGCCTTGAGGCCAGGCCGATGCCGCCCTGGCCGCCGCCGATGATCAGCACATAGGGCTGTTCGGTATAGCCCAGCGCGGCTTCGCGGGCCTGCTTCTTTTCCAGCCAGCTCTGGCGGCCGCCGGGCTGCGCGCCATGCTCGGCACCGGCGATGCGGCGCTCGCCCTTCTTCTCTTCGAAGCCCTTGAGCTCGGTCATCGTGGTCAGCAGCGTCCAGGCGTGGCCGTGGCGCAGCCGCAGGTGGCCACGGCCGCGGGCCACGCGGGTCTCGAAGGTGAACCAGGCTTCGGTCACGCCATCGGCTTCGGTCGCTTCGCCTTCCAGCCGGAAGTGGCTGGGCGCGGTGTCGGCCAGCCGCGCCGACAGCATCGCGCGGATGGCGTCGCGGCCTTCCTGGGTGCTGATGTTCCAGGTGAAGGACACCAGGTCGCGCCAGTAGCACTCGTCGTCGAACAAGGCCGCTACCGCGTCCAGGTCGGCGGCGGTGAGGGCGGCTTCAAAGCGGGCCAGCCAGTCGCTGGCCGTGGCGGTGGGTCCGTGGGTGGCCACCGGCGCTGTCGCAAGTTCGCTCATGCATGCGTCTCCATCGTTGTAGGTGCAGCGGCCGGCTGGCCGTGCACGGTCGATAGATCAAGCGCCGTGCCACCGGGTGCGCAGTGCGTCGCGTCGGGCTGCAGGCCGCGCCAATGCTGGGTTTGCGCCGTGTGGCTGCCTGGCGGGCGGTCAAGGTGCAGGTGTCACAGCGCGACAGCTGTCACAGGCCGGGCTGTGACACCTGTCTCAGCCGCTCAGTGCAGCGCGCCGTCGTCCTGCTGGTTGGGCGACACGATGCCCCAGCGCTTCATGCGGCGGTACAGCGTCATGCGCGACAGGCCCAGGCCACGCGCCACCGCGCTCACGTTCCAGTGGGCGGCGCGCAGTTGCTGCAGCAACTGGGTGGCGGCCGCCTGCGTGGCAGCGTCGGGCGTGAGCAGGGGTTCGGCTGCTGCGGCCGTCGGGCCAGGTTGCGCGCGGCCCTGGGTGCCAGGGGTCGGCGCGCTGTCCAGCCATTCCGGCAGGTCGGCGCATTGCACCGGGCCTTCGCCGCGCACTGCGCGCGCATAGTCCAGCACGTTGCGCAGTTCGCGCAGGTTGCCGGGCCAGGGGCGGGCCATCAGCAGCGCCCGCGCATCGGGGGCGATGCCGCCGCTGCCGGCGCCCAGCAAGGTGTCGATCACCCAGCCGATGTCGCTGCGCTCACGCAGCGGCGGCAGGTGGAAGCGGGCGCCATTGAGCCGGTAGTACAGGTCGTCGCGGAAGCGGCCTTCGCGCACCAGCGCTTCCAGGTCGCAGTGGGTGGCGGCGATCACGCGGATGTTGACCGCCACCGCCCGCGTGGCGCCCACGGGCAGCACCTCGCGTTCGGCCAGCACCCGCAGCAGGCGGGCCTGCAAGGGCCGCGGCATGTCGCCGATCTCGTCGAGGAACAGCGTGCCGCCGTCGGCTTCCTGGATCAGCCCGCGCTTGGCCCGTGGCCCCGCGCCCGAGAAGCTGCCGGGCAGGTAGCCGAACAGCTCGCTCTCGATCAGCGTCTCCGGAATCGCCGCGCAATTGACCGCGATGAAGGGCCGGCCGCGCCGCTCGCTGCTGGCATGCAAGGCCTTGGCGAAGAACTCCTTGCCGGTGCCGGTCTCGCCGGTCACCAGCAGGCTCATGGGTGAGTTGACCAGCCGCGCCGCGCGGTCGATCTGCCGGTCCAGCATCGCATCGCCGCCGCTCAGCGCGGCCAGCGGCGCAGGCAGGCGGCGGTCGCGTGCGGTCGGCGGCGTGGCGGGCCTGGCGGGGGGCGGCGTGGCCGTCATGAACAGCAGCTGCCGGCCACCGGCGCCCATCACCGCACGCTGATCGGAGGGGCGCGCCTGCACGAAGCGGCCCAGCTCGCTGAAGGGCGCGTCCAGCACCTGTTCATACGGCCGGCCCAGCAGCGGCCGGCGCGGGTCGGTTTCCCACAGCAGCTGGGCGCGGCGGTTGTGGCCGATCACCCGGCCGCTGGCGTCGATGGCCAGCAGGTAGTCGGGGTTGACGTCCAGGAACTGCGGTGCCGGCGCCAGTCGCAGGATCCATTCGCCGCGGAAGCGGTGCAGGAAGTCGGCGTTTTCGATCTGGTGCGCAAACAGCTTGACCAGCTGCAGCGCCAGGTGCTGGCTGGCCTTGGGTTGCGGCGCACTCAGGGCCGAGATGTCGAGCACCGCGTTCAGCCGCCCGGTGGCGTCGAACACCGGCGCGGTGGTGCAGGTCAGCGGAATGTGCGTCGCGTCGAAGTGGTCGTCCAGGTGCACCGTCAATGCCTGGCCGGTGGAGATGCAGGTGCCCACGCCGCAAGTGCCGGCCAGCGGCTCACTCCAGTCGGCGCCCAGCGTCAGGCCGGCGCGGTGCAGCTGGTCGGCCGGCTGCAGGTCGCCCAGAAAGTCCACCGTCACGCCGCGGGCGTCGGTCAGCAGCACCACGTAGCCCATGCCGGCCACCTGCTGGTAGAGCGACTCCATGCCATGGCGGGCGATGTGCAGGAAGGCTTCGAGCTGGTCCTGGTGCTCGCGCAGCCGGGCCGAGGGCAGCACCACCGCTTCCTGCATGCGGGTGGGGTCCAGCGCATGCTGCTGCACGCAGCGCAGCCACGACTGGCGTATGACTTCATCGTGCGATCGGGCCGCGGGCGCGTCGGCGCCCAGGGCGGCCAACTGCACCACGGTGTCGATGTGGGCGCGCTGGAACGGCTGCATGCGCATGTCTCCTGCGGGCCTCTGGCGGGCCGTGGCACAACTTGCGCACCATCGTTCGCCGTCCCGGCGCTGTCAATCGGGCATGCCCTGCGCAAACGCACCACCGGACACAACCGCTTTCACCTAAGGTTCACCGTGCTTTCACGCTGGCCCCGCAGACTGCCCCGCGACGCAGGAGAAACCACGATGAAGAAGCAACCGTTCCGCTTCTGGATGACCGGCTGTGCCGCGGTGCTGGTCGCGTCGATGGGCGCGCAGGCCCGCGGCGATACGCGCGGCGACGACCGCGGCGCCGGCATGCGCCACAGCCGCTATGGCCTGAAGGAAACCGTGCTGCGGCTGGAAGCCAGCGCGCAGCGCCGTGGGCTGCAGGTGCTGGCCCATGTGGCGGCGCCGCGGCGGCTGGGCGATGGCGGCGAATCGCTGCTCATCGTGTTTGCATCGGCGGCGGGCGGCACGCCGGTGGTGATGGACCGTGCCGGCGGCACGCCGCAAGCGCCGCTGGCGCTGGTGGTGAGCGCCGGCCGCCTGGGCGAGGCCGAAGTGGCCGTGCCGCCGGCCGACTGGGCCGGCCTGCCCGAGGGCGTGGAGCAGGAATTGGCAGCATTGCCACAGCTGGTGGAGGAGGCGCTCGGGCACGGCGCTGTCTGACGCGCCCCGCCTTGGGTGGGCGATATGCTGCGGTGGCAATTCCACCATTTGGGGCTGTCGCCCTGTTCACATGAACACACCCGCGTTGCACCGCAAGGCGTTTTTGCTGCTGCTCGTTCTCGTCACCCTGGCCTTCGGCTGGATCCTCTGGCCCTTCTACGGCGCCGTGTTTTGGGGCGCCATCCTGGCGCTGCTGTTCGCACCGCTGAACCGGCGCATCCTGCGGCGCTGGCCGGGCCGCCGCAACACGGCCGCCCTGGCCACCTTGATCATCTGTCTGGTGATCGTGATCCTGCCGCTGGCCCTGGTAGCCACCTCGCTGATCACGGAAGCCTCGCTGGTGTACCAGCGCATCAAGTCGGGCGAGTGGAACGTGGGCGTGTATGCGCGCCAGATCTTCGACGCGCTGCCGGGCTGGTTCGTGCAACTGCTGGACCGCTTCGGCATGGGCAACTTCCAGGCGCTGCAGGAGCGGCTGACCTCGGTGGCCGGCGACGTCAGCCAGTACGCGGCCACGCAGGCGGTGGCCATCGGCTCCAACACGCTGAACTTCGTCGTCGCCTTCGGCGTGATGCTGTACCTGCTGTTCTTCCTGGTGCGCGATGGCGCGATGCTGTCGGCCATGGTGCGGCGGGCCATTCCGCTGGACGAGGCGCACAAGCGCAACCTGATCGGCAAGTTCGCCACCGTCGTGCGGGCCACCGTCAAGGGCAACGTGGTGGTGGCCATCACCCAGGGCGTGCTGGGCGGCATCGCCTTCTGGGTGCTGGGCATCCAGGGCGCGCTGCTGTGGGGCGCATTGATGGCCTTCCTGTCGCTGCTGCCGGCGGTGGGCGCTGCGCTGGTGTGGGGGCCGGTGGCGGTGTACTACCTGGCCACCGGGGCGCTGGTGCAGGGCTTCGGGCTCATCGCCTACGGCGTGTTCGTCATCGGCCTGGTGGACAACGTGCTGCGGCCCATCCTGGTGGGCAAGGACACCAAGATGCCCGACTGGGTGGTGCTGATCAGCACCCTGGGCGGCATGGCCATCTTCGGCATCAACGGCTTCGTTATCGGGCCGGCGATCGCGGCGCTGTTCATCGCCACCTGGGACATCTTCGCGAGCACCGACGAAGCGGCCACCGAGCCTGAGGTTCAGCCCGGCCGCACCAGCCCGCGCCGCTGAATGGGGGTGGAAAACACGATCGACGTGCGCGTTTCGCCGTAGCCGTTGATCGTGCCCAGAAAGCGCTCCAGGTCGGCCAGGTCGCGCGCCACCACCGTCATCAGGTACGAATCGGCGCCGGCCACATGGTGGCATTCCAGCACCTGGGGCGACTGTTGCAGCCGCGCCAGCAGCCGCTGCTTGCCCGGCTGCGCCGCGGTGATGCCTACGATGGCCTTGACGCCGTAACCCAGCTTGGCCGGGTCCAGCTCGGCACCGATGGACTTCACCACCCCCGCGGCCTGCAGCCGCGCCAGCCGCTCCACCGTGGCGGGGATGGACAGCCCGGCCGCCGCAGCCAGCGTCTTGAGCGGCGCACGCCCGTCGGCCTGCAGCGCCTGCAGCAGGCGCCAGGCCTTGTCGTCCAGTTTGAAGGAGGCGTCTGTTTCGGTCATGGCGGTGCGCAGCCTGAAAAAGCGAAAGCCCGAGGCGATTTCGCCTTCATTCTGCGCTGGTCCGCGGGCCGCCCGCCTGCCGACAATCCTGGGCATGCCCCCCGCCGCCAGCCTGTTCCTGCAATCGATGCTCATCGGCCTGTCCATCGCCGCGCCGGTGGGGCAGATCGGCGTGCTGGCCATCCAGCGCACGCTGCAGCAGGGCGCGCGGGCCGGCCTGGCCACCGGGCTGGGTGCGGCGCTGGCCGATGCGGTGTATGGCGCCATCGGCGCCTTCGGCGTGGTGGCCGTCACCCAGTGGCTGATCGGCGCGCGCGGCTGGCTGCACGGGCTGGGCGCGCTGTTCCTGGCCTT